>DASVGE010000077.1:0-3025 GCA_036379695.1 Pyrinomonadaceae bacterium
ATCAGAAAAATGGGTTGACAGTGATCGGGCCTTAGTATACGCTACCGCGCCTCATAAAACTCAAAGGTTTAAAAGCACTCCCCTTTTAGTCCTGTTAGCCCAGACGGCCGTCGCCGTCAAATTAGCGCCTCAAAAGACGTGTTGTTGTAACTGAAGGAGACGATTCATGAACGCTGATGAACGAGAAGATACTACTATCTACAAAGTCGTGATGAATCACGAAGAGCAATACTCCATCTGGCCCGCCGACCGCGAGAACGCCTTAGGCTGGAATGACGCCGGCAAGACCGGTACGAAGCAGGAATGCCTGGAATACATCAAAGAGGTCTGGACTGACATGCGACCTCTGAGCCTGCGGAAGAAAATGGCTGAGGCTGGCCAATCCTGATCGCATGATGAATCGAGCCAATCCCAGACCGGTTGGACCACCACCGTGGTTTAAGGCGCAGCCGTCTTCCACGGCACGCATACGGCTGTTTTGTTTTCCGTACGCTGGTGGCGGCAGCGCGATCTACCGGCAGTGGGGCAGGGAACTTCTGCGCTATCCCATTGAGGTCGTTTCGGCTTTGCTGCCGGGACGAGAATCCAGAGTGCGAGAACCGGGCTACACGCGGGTCGAACAATACGTCGAATCGCTCGCGCGTGAGATCTCGCCTTATCTCGACAAGCCGTTCGCGTTTTTTGGTCACAGCATGGGCGCGTTCATTGCTTTCGAACTTGCGCGCCGCCTGCGTGATGAGCGTAGCGTCGAACCCCAGCATCTATTCATCTCGGGGCGGCGGGCTCCGCGAATACCGCGGCGCGATCCCTACATTCATGATTTACCCGAGCCGGAGTTTGTCGCCGAGATCGAGCGGATGAATGGAACGCCGAAAGAGGTACTCGAGCACAAGGAGTTGATGTCGTTAATGGTCCCGCTGCTCAGATCCGACTTTGCGGTTTGTCATTCGTACACCTACGTTCCGGGTGAGCCGCTGCGTTGCCCGATCACGGTGCTGGGTGGAACGCGCGATGAAGAAGCTCCGCCCGGCGATCTCGATCTCTGGCGTGAAGAGACCACCGGCGACTTCAACGTGAAGTTGCTGGAGGGAGATCATTTCTTTATCAACCAGCCTCTGCTGCAGAGCGAGATTATTCGGACCATCGCAGCCACTCTTCAACGCCCGCACTGATCTATCTACGAGAACAGGACAGGTTCATGAACCCTCAAAAGGACTACACGACCGAGTTGATCTCACCCTACGGTGGAGAGTTGGTCGATCTACTAGCCGCCGGTGAAGAACGCGAAAGCATCATGAGCCGCGCGGCGTTGCTACCGCGACTTCAGTTAAAGCAGAGAAATCTTTGCGACCTCGAACTGCTGGCTACAGGCGCGTTTTCGCCGCTCAGAAAGTTTATGGGTAAAGCGGATTATCTGAGCGTGCTCGAGTCGATGCGACTTGCCGACGCAACGCTTTTCCCGATTCCGATCACTTTGCCGATCGCGCCCAATCCGAATATTTCTGAAGGCTCCGAGATTGCTTTGGCCGACGAGCATAACGATCTGCTGGCGATCATGCGCGTGGAGGAGATCTACGAGTGGAACCGCGAGCAGGAAGCACGGTTGGCCTACGGCACGACGGATCCGCGTCATCCACTGGTCGCGGAAATGGAGAACTGGGGTGAGTTGTGCATCTCTGGTGAGATCAAAGTGGTGCATTTGCCGAAATACTACGACTTTCGCCGTCTGCGACTGAAACCCACGGAGGTCAGGGCAAGATTAACCGAGTTGGGCCACGAGAACGTGGTTGCATTTCAAACACGCAACCCGCTGCACCGCGCACACGAGGAGATGACGAAGCGTGCGATGCAAAGGATCGATGGCGCGCTCCTGCTTCATCCCGTCGTGGGCATGACCAAGGCCGGCGACATCGACCACTACACGCGCGTGCAATCGTACAAAGCGCTGATCGAGAAGTATTACGACAAAGATTCATCGCTGCTGGCGTTGTTGCCGTTGGCGATGCGCATGGCTGGACCGCGGGAAGCGATCTGGCATGCGATCATCCGGCGTAATTTTGGCGCCAACTATTTCATCGTCGGCAGAGACCATGCGAGCCCCGGTGTGGATTCCAATAACCAGCCTTTCTATGGTCCATACGATGCGCAGCAATTGCTGACTGAGCACGCCGCGGAAGTTGGGGTGCAGCCGCTGTTCTTCTCGGAGATGGTCTACCTGACTGAAGAGAAACGTTATGAAGAGTCGTCGCTCGTAGGCCAGGGACATCGCACTGCTTCGATTTCCGGCACCAAGGTGCGTGAAGATTTCCTGCAACGTGGGCGGCCTCTGCCTGCATGGTTTACGCGTCCTGAAGTCGCGGGGATTTTGAGCGCTGCTCATCCGCCGCGTTATCGCCAGGGTTTCTGCCTTTGGTTCACAGGACTGAGCGGCTCGGGTAAATCAACTACCGCTGACATCCTCACGATCATGCTGTTGGAGCATGGGCGGCAGGTTACTGTGTTGGACGGCGATGTTATCCGCACGCATCTTTCGAAAGGGCTTGGGTTCAGCAAGGAAGATCGCGAGACGAACATTCGGCGCATCGGTTTCGTGGCGTCGGAAGTCGTGCGACATGGTGGCGGCGTGATCTGTGCCGCGATCAGTCCTTATCGTGCGACGCGCAATGAGTGCCGGACGATGGTTGGTGGCGATCGTTTTTGCGAGATCTTTGTCGCTACGCCGCTTGAAGTCTGTGAGGACCGCGATCCGAAAGGCATGTACGCGCTGGCGCGCGAGGGTAAGATGAAGGGCTTCACCGGGATTGACGATCCCTACGAACCACCTCACAACCCCGAGATCACGCTCGACACCGTCAACAGTTCGGCTGAAGAAAACGCCGAGCGGATCATTTCATATCTGGTCGAGCGCGGTTTCATCCGTCCCGCCGGCAGCACTCTTGAAGCCGATTTCGAAGAAGAACTGGTGATATAGCAGCAAGACAGAGCCTGAACAAAGAACAAGTCAGGAAGAGGGGCTTGCCCCCGC
>DASVGE010000078.1:0-10066 GCA_036379695.1 Pyrinomonadaceae bacterium
GTACCTGGTTGAGTGCTTAATCGCAGAAGCTGTTGGTTATTTCGATTGATGTCACCGGGAACTTTCACAGGGCGATCGAAACCTCACAACTTGATGATAAGGAACGCACATCTTTGTCGGTATTGTAATCCAAACGATGCACGTCCTGACCTAATAATTCGAATGCCCGGAAGAGCGTTTGTTCTCGGGGGGTTCGCTAAATCAGTCGAGAGTAAATGCTAAGTACATCAGCTTCCTTTCACGCTGAACCTGAAGCGTGACGGGAGTGCCGCGGGGGAGGCTGCGGAGGGTGGAGCGGAGGGTTTCGAGGGTGGTCATGGGTTTGCCGTTTAGGTCGCGGATTACGTCGCCGACGGCCAAGGGGACTTCGGTGGTGGCGCCGGCGGCGCGGGCCGCGACGATGATGCCGTAGGGGGCGCGGAGGCCTTTGGCGACGGACAATATTCGCTGATCGATTTCGATTCCGAGGATTCCGAGCGGGGCGACGAGGTTTCGTTCGGGGTCGGCCATGGCCGAGACGCTGTCGAATTCACTTTGCACTTCCACTGCCGGCACACTGAAACTTTGCTGCGTCCCGCCTCGCAGCACTACCAACTGTACGTTGTCAGTCGAGTCGCGCAGCCGAAACATGTAGTTAACGGTCGGCAGGTTGTCAGCAGGCTGCCCGTCGATCGACTCGAGTATGTCGCCGGGTTTCACGCCTACGGCCTCGGCAGGACTGCCCGGCATCACATCAGACACAATGACACCAAAGTCTCGCGGCAAGCCGAGACTCGTCGCGAGGATCGGCGTGATCGTTTGAATGCCAATCCCGATTTCCTGCCGGCGCAGTTGACCGTACTTTCTAAAGTGTTTGAAGACAGTGCGCGCAGTTGCACAAGGAATCGCAAAGTTCAAACCCTCACTGCCGCCTGACTGCGAAAGGATGAACGTGTTCACTCCAACGACCTCGCCTTTCGCATTTACAAGTGGACCACCTGAATTGCCAGGATTAATTGCGGCGTCGGTTTGAATAAAGATCAGCGGTGAGTCGGGATCGGTCTGACGCGCGACGGCTGAGACGATTCCGCGCGTGATGGTGTTTCGCAAACCGCCGGGACTGCCGAAAGCGAATACTATTTCGCCCTGCCGGACTTTCGTGTAAGTCGCCAGTGGCAACGCAGGAACCTGGGCCTCGATTTTCAGCAGCGCCAGATCGATCTCAGTACTGAAGCCGACGAGGCGAGCAGGCACCGTTCTCGTCCTTCCCGATAAGGCGGTGGTCAAACTTCCATCAGCATTTCCCGGAGGCAACACAACCTGTATCCGCTGCGCGCCACTCACAACGTGAGCATTCGTCATAATGTAGCCTTCCGGATCGATCACGAACCCTGAACCTACCGAACGCTGCCGGCCGACGATGACATTCGTATTCCCCCGATCACTCTCTTCGCGTGGACCATAACTGCTGACCTGAATCTGCACCACGCTGGGCCAAACCCTTTTCACCAACTCTTCCACAGAAGCGTTGAATTGATCCAAAGGATCTACGACCGGCGGTGGGTTCTTTGGCGTCGTTGCCGGTCGCTGTGCGAGAGCAGGCAGGCAGGTAGCAAGCACGACGAGCACCACGAAGTATCTTAGAAGAACCATGTTGCAGCCCCGAGTGAAGGAATATTAGTCTCAGAAGGCTAACCGAAGCCCGATGCTACTGTTACTGGTAATTCTGACAGGATAAAACTTGCCTCCATTGGTCCAAACGGATTACGATCTGCCCGGTTTAAGCAAAAGGTCAGCCTCCCATGGTTCCCACTCTGAAGCACATCATTGCGGCGCTTTGTCTCCTCTTACTAATTCACACGGTCGCGTTGTCGCAGGCAAACGGGTACAACGTGCGTTATCTCGCCGGCAACCTCGAAACAAAGACCGACAAAGATAATTGGCGCAACAACCTCGTCATCCGCTCCGACGAGATCCGCGTCGAGCTTAAAGACGGACAAACGCTCTCGGTCGATCCGAAGTCTGTGACGTCGATCAGTTACGGACGCGAAGCGACGAGGCATGTGGCCCGGTGGGTGGCGTTGGGAATACTCGTCCATCCCATCGCCGCTTTGGGATTACTCAACGAAAACGTCAAACACTACGTCAGCATTGAATACGACACTATTGAAGGCAAGAAAAACGGACTACTGATCCAGGCCCATAAGAACAACTATCGAAACGTGCTCGCGCTATTACGTGGCGCAACCGGAAAAGATATCGAAGCTGAAAAGAAGAGACCGAAGAAACAACCATGAAGCAAGCTCTCGTTCTTTTAATCCTTGTGGCGCTCGCCACCGCGACAAACGTTGCCCAGAAACCCGTGCCCAGTAAGGCAGTCGAGCGATCAAGCAAGGCGGCGAACCTGCTCGAGTCGGCAATGGCGAAGCCGGATGCGCGCATTCCGAAAGCCCTGCTCTCTAAAGCGGTGGCAGTGGCAGTGATTACCGAGATGAAGCAAGTAGGATTTTTAATCGAGAGTTCAGGACAGGGATTTGGTGTCGTTACGCGTCGTTTCCCGAGCGGAAAGTGGAGCCAGACCGGCTACATTCGAATGGTCGCGATGGACGTCGGACGCCCGCAACTGCATGCGCGCTCGTTCAACGTTATCCTGCTTTTCATGAACGACAAATCGACCGACCGCCTCCTGCAAAAGGCAGGCTTCATGTTTGATCGCGAGAACGCTCCGGTGGCAGGACCTATCGGTGAAATCAACACTGACCAAAAAGAAGTGGTACCGGTCGCTGACGTATTCTCTTATGTTTTCGACGACGGCCGCTTGCAAAGTATCGACCTCAAAAACAAGCTCAAGAACGTGGCCATCTCCTTCGATAACAACCTGAACAAGGCTACTTATGGCGTGACTCTGGCTGACATACTCACTGATGCTGAGGGCAAGAAAGTTTCACGTTCGCCCTCTGAGGTAGCTGTGTTTCCCGATACTGTCTCGCGGTTCTTTGTGTTGGAAGATTAGCCGCAAATTGGCACAAAAGCACATAAGAAGCTTGTTTGTGATTCGCACTCAATATGGTTTATCGTTCCAGGGGTATGAAACTTCCTACCTGGATAAAACGACTCGGCTTCGCCGGCTTCATGTTCTTTCTGGTGAAGGGACTGCTGTGGTTGCTCGTGCCGGCGCTGATTGCCTTTCTCGCCACCAATTAAGTGTTATTGCTGGGCGCCGTTGGCTAATGCGGCTTCTTTGAGTTTCGGATTTTTAGCCCACTCCCTCGCAGAAACAAAAGAGACCTTATCGTAGACGAGCACAATCGTTCCGACCGGCAGTAATTTACTCACTTCACGAGCCGCAAACATCGGTATCCGAATACAACCATGACTCGCCGGCTGTGCCGGTACGCTGAGGTAACCATGAATCGCTACGCCGCCGCTGATGTAGTTGGCGTAATAGACTGATCCGAGCGCACCATCTTCCCAGCCGAAGGTTTTGTCGTAAACAACAAACCGTCCGCGCGGTGTGTAGGCGACGCTCATCTGGCCCAGATCCTTAAACGGTTTGCCACTGCCGGTTGAGACATGCAGGACCCTGACGCTATCGTCGTCGTTGACGATCAGCAGCACCTGACGATCTATGTCTACTTCAACATGCGCGTACCCGAAGTCTCTGGGTTTGGGTGGTGTGGCAGCCTGAATCGACTCGAGTTCATGGCGAGTGAGTTTGCCGGTAATAGGACGGCCTTCCCACTTCTGAAACGCTATCAACGCCGACCGCGTCCCCTCATCTAAAAGTCCATCTATCGGACCCGTCCAATAGCCCAGCTCGGCGAGCCGGCGCTCCGCCTCTCTTGTATCCGCGCGCGTCAGCAGCCGTTTCGACTGTTGTGCGTTCACGAACGACGTCGCAGCGATAAGAAATACAAGAATTGTAAGAGTCGATCTCATTCCACTCAGACCTGCGATGCGGAGCGGGTCGTTAGAGAGCTTAGCAACTCCAACAGCTTGTCGTAATCCACTGGCTTCACGAGATGACCGTTAAAGCCGGCTTCTTCCGACTTGCGGCGGTCGTCTTCCTGCCCCCAGCCGGTGAGGGCGATGATCATAATGTCTCGGCCCCAGGGTTTCTCGCGGATGCGCCGGCAGACCTCGTGTCCGTCCATTCTCGGTAGTCCAATGTCCAGCAAGATAACTTCCGGACGATGCTTCTCAACTGCTTCGAGCGCCTCAACGCCGTCGTGCGCTATGTAAATCTTGTTGCCCGTGATCTCCAACAGCATCGACAATGAATCCGCAGAGTCTCTGTTGTCGTCCACGATCAGGATGCGGCGTTTTGCGGTTGACTGTTGACTCGCGGGCTCCAACGAGGATACCGCGGTTGATTTATTTAGCACCGGTAAACGCACAATAAACTCACTCCCTTGTCCCTCGCCGGCGCTCCGCGCTTCGATCGATCCGCCGTGCATCTCCGTCAAACGCTTCACTAACGTCAAGCCGATACCGAGTCCGGCTTGCGACTGCTCCGAAGTCCGATCGACCTGCATGAACATGTCGAAGATGCTGTCTAACTTGTCCTGCGGTATCCCCGCGCCGTTGTCTTTCACCGTCACTAACACCTGACCGTCCATTCGCTTTGCGCTCAGGGAGATAGTCCCTTCGGACCTGGTGTACTTGCTACTGTTGTTGAGGAGGTTGCCAAACACTTGCGCCAACCGCGCTCGATCGGCGTTCAGGTAAATCGGCTCGCGAGGTAAATCAACCGTCAGCTTGTGACCGGCTGCGTCAATAAGCGGGCGTGCTACTTCCACTGCCTGTTGAATCACAGACGAAAGCTCGACCTCGCTACGTCGCAACTCGAGACGATCGTGTGTGATCCGATTCAAGTCCAGCAGATCGTCAACCAGTCGAACCATTTGTGCCAACTGGCGCTCGATCGTGTCGTGGGCGCGTTTCACAATTTCGGTGTCACCGTTTGCGCGCTTCAAAACTTCGAGCATGTTGCTCATCGGCGCCAGTGGATTTCTGAGCTCATGCGCGAGTGTGGCGAGAAACTCGTTCTTGCGACGATCGGTGGCAGACAGATCCGCTGCCAACCGGCGCAGATCATCTTCAAGTCGTTTGCGCTCAGTGATGTCGCGCACGATCTTCGACGCGCCGATCACGTTTCCGGCGTCGTCTTTGATCGGCGAGATGGTGAGCGAAACGGTGACGCGTTCACCGTTACTGCGCACTCGCTCGGTTTCGTAATGTTCGATCCGTTTGCCTATTCGGAGGTTGGCGATGATCTGTTCTTCCTCGGCCAGCCGTTCGGGCGGGATCACAAACGAGATATGACGACCGATAGCTTCTTCAGCCGTGTAACCGAAGAGCTGTTCGGCGGCGGCGTTCCAGCTTTGAATGATGCCGTCGAGTGACTTGCTGATGATGGGATCGTTTGAGGTTTCAACGATCGAAGCGAGCATCTGCGCGGTAAGAAGTTGATTTGTTTTCTCGCGCTCGATCAAGCGCTGCGCAGTGACGTCGCGAAAGATCAGCACGCAGCCGGATACATGTCCGTGCTCGTTACGAATGGGCGCGGCGCTATCGTCGATCGGGCAATCAGTGCCGTCTTTCTTGATGAGTATGGTGTGGTTTGCGAGACCGACGACCACGCCCTCGCGCAACGCTCTCAGGGCTGGATTGTCGACTGGTTGGCGCGTGGCTTCGTTAACGATGCGGAACACGCGCTCGAGCGGTTGGCCGAGTGCGTCCTCTTGTGACCAGCCGGTCAGCGATTCGGCTATTCCGTTGATATAGGTGATGCGTGCTTCGTTGTCGGTGGTGATTACGGCGTCGCCGATGCTTCGCAGGGTGACGCGAAAAACTTCGTGACGCTGATGCGCGCGTGCGTGTGCGATCCGCGCCGCTTCGCCGAAGACGATGATGAGTGAGCAGGTGAAGAGATAGGCGATCAGCCCGACGATGTCGACGGTGCGAGTTAGCGCCACCTGGCCGCGCGGTTCGATGAAAAGATAATGACAAGCAATGTAGCCGATTAGCGTGACTAGAATCCCCAGTCGATAACCGCCAAGCCACACCGCGGCGGCGACGGCGGCGAACAGCGTGACGAGCGGCAGCGTGTCGCCCATCACCGGGTCGAGCAACCAACGCACCAGCACGGCGATTACTACGGCGAGAAATCCCAGCGCGTAAGTTTTCAGAAAACTGCCCAACGCAACTCCTTGAAAGAAAGTTGGAGGATTAATTGCCGTGAAGTGCTCCGTAGGAGCACGATGTCTTTAGCTGCTTCCTCAAACCACCCGCTACCGCTCGGTGGTACTGACTGTTTCCGAGCCGTTTATAGCTTAAACGCTAATTGCTATGCGCTCCAGCGGTTTGCGCCTCCGGAGCATGAACTGGGGTTAATCGTTGGAGGATTGCAATCGTTTGCGCTGTAAGTTGTTGCGGTAGCTCTCTTCCAGGTATTCCGCACCATCTGCCGTCAAATATATGCGCGAGTCATCGGAGAAGATTAGCTTCTTTTGATTCAGGAACCAGATCGTAAACTCCAGATGCTCACGCGGGCGGCCAATCATTTTCTCGAGCTCGCGCGGGAAAATGCCGGGATTCTGCGGATCAAGACGGCGCTTCGTATATAAAACTTCAAGCACCGTGAGTCGTACGACCTGCTCCAATTCAAAATCATTTTCGGAGTCAGCCGCCGAGGACACAATCCGCCAGCGATCCTTCCGTCGCTTTTGGTTGGTGGCATCGTATTGTGCTCGTTTCTCCGGATTCGAGAGGATCTGATAGGCCGCGGTTATTTCCCGGAAGCGTGCTTCGTTTCCCGTTTCCTGGTTATCAGGGTGATAGCGCTGGGCGAAAATCCGATAGACCCGATTGATGGTTTCCGGTTCAGCGTTGTCGCTTACCTGAAGGATCTCGTAATAATCGGCATCTCCATTATTCGCTGTCATTGACTTTCCCTTTCTCAGAAATTACACGGCGACACCAGCGCTGGTTTTTTCGAAGGCACAGTGTCGCGAAACTTGACCTGCTTGCGTCGAAAATCAGCGACCATTGCTTCAACTTCTTTAGGACTCAGCTCTTTGTTGCCAAGGAAGAACACCCAATCGATGTCTTCGTGATACTGTCGCGTCTCCTGCGCCTTCGTCATTCCGTCGCGAATAAACCAGAGATTGAAATTGATCGACATCGTGTCTTCCGGGTAATACGTCCCGTCATGCTCGGCGAATAATTTGCCGTCTACAAAGTAGCGCACCCTGGTAGGCATGACCTGGGTCACGAGCGTGTGCCAGCCGGCCTGGCTGCCGTTCGTGGTTTTGAAGACGTTGTCTTTCTTCCAGTTCGGTTCGGGACTGAAGGTTTCCCAGGTAGTTGCGTACAGCGTTGGTCCATCGATGCCCCAGCCGCCGTTTGGCAGGTACTCGAAATCCAGCTCGCTGTAATCGGGATCCATCGGCGCTTTCAAAGGGCTGATGGTGTAGAAACTCTGAACGAGCTGATCGCCGCCGGGTCCTGAAATCGGATCGTCGGTGAAACGAACGCGGGCGGCATAAGTGCCTTCTTTGTATTTGCGCTGATGACAGATCTGGGTTTGTTTCGTATTCGCTGCGGTGCCGTCAGTTGAAGAAGTCATTCGGAGGATCCAGTTGTTACGGCGATCGGGATCTTGCAGGATCGAGACACCTTCGTCCCACCACGTCGCACCGGGAATGCCCGGCCAACCGGCTTCAGTGCGAACGATCCAGCCGTTGTTCTTTAGATCACTTTTGTTGGCGTAACTGAAGTCTTCGAACAGAAGTGGCGCCGGGTCCTTCGAAGCTGACGCCGTCACTAGGAGGAAAGTGATACACAGTAACAATGCTGCGAATCTCGTCATAGGCTCTCCCATTCTTTTAGCCACAGATTACACAGATGACACAGATTACTTAGATCGCAAACATTTGTCGAAAACTCACCTAACCTTTTCTTCGTAACATGTCTCTATACAAATGAGAGTGCGGAGTGTCGATGGAACGGTTTGAGTCGCCTGACGAGCTGCTGGTAATGGCGGCGATTCACGTGGCGCAGGATGCGTTGCTGCTCGCTTTCAAGGCGTTGCCGGGGATCGCCGCGTTTATGGGAGTTCCGTTGTCGACAGTGAAATGGAGAATTCATCACGGCAAAAAGTTGCTGCGAACGAAAGTTGAATCAACAAATTAACGAGGAGAACCAGATGGAAAGAGAGAAAGAACTGATTAAGTTGATTAATGTACTGCGACGTACATCGCGTATGGCGTTGCAATCGGAGTGGACTGGCGGTAAAGAAGATGCAGCGGCCTTTTGTGTTGACCAGTACAACCGGGTGCTGGCGCGGCTGAAAGAGCTCGATCCGGGCGTTGGTGCGATTTTCGAACCACTGCCGGCGAGCAGTTCGTTGACCGTAGTCGCGATGGCTTCGCGCCAGCTTGCGGCGTACTACGAAGACGAGCTGGGACCAGCAAAAGGTTTCGGACGAGGTTATGGTTTCGCCTTCGACTCGAGCAAGTTCAAGGAGTTTTGGGAAAAGTCGGCGCGCGAGTTTGAAGACATGGGCGAGTTTATTCGCGAGAGCATCGACGAGTGGCTGCGACACAAGAAGGAAGCGAGTTGCGGCGAGAAGCGCACATCAGAAAGCAGCAAGCAATAGTTTTGATCGAACATTCCGACAGGCATTTTCTTCCGGCGGCGGGACGAGACGTATATTTGCCGCTCTACGATCCGCTGGTGAGTTTCATGGGCGCCTCGCGCGCTCGGGATGAGCTGGTAAAGCAGGCGAGTATCCAACCCAACCAGCGTGTGCTGGATCTCGGCTGCGGCACCGGCACGCTGGTGGTGTTGTTGAAGCGGAAGTATCCGGCGGCGCAGATAGTCGGGCTCGATCCGGATCCGAAAGCACTGCGGCGCGCACAGAAGAAAGTCAGACGTGCCGGAGTTGAAGTGCAACTCGATGAGGGATTCGCCGATGAGTTGCCTTATGACGAAGGCACGTTCGATCGAGTGCTTTCTTCGTTCATGTTTCATCATCTTGAAGATCTGGATCGGGAAAAGATGTTGCGGGAAGTCTTGCGTGTGCTGAAGCCTGCAGGCGAGTTTCACTTGCTGGATTTCGCCGGCGGCGAGGACAGAGCGCGTGGACGTTGGGGGCGCCTGGTTGATTCCCACGCGCACCTGGAGGGGAATTCGCAGCGGCGCATACTCGAACTGATGAGACGTGCAGGATTCGTAAACCCCGAAAAGGTGAAAGACGGAAGCATGCTCTTTGGTTTGATGCCCACTGCTTACTATCAAGCGGGAGCGGGATGACAGATAACGACGACGACAGAACAGCTACGAGTAAAACAGCCTTCCTCTTCGATTTGGACGGCACACTCGTCGACAGCGTTTATCAACACGTGCTGGCGTGGCGCGAGGCGTTGGAGAGCGGTGGCATTCATCTGGCAGTGTGGCGCATTCACCGCCAGATCGGCATGAGTGGCGGACTTTTCATCAATGCGTTACTGCGCGAAACCGGACTCACCGTTTCAACGGAGGAAGCTGAGCGATTGCAACGCGTACACGGCGAAGCGTTCAGGCGTTATGCTTCACAGGTTCGACCATTACCGGGTGCTGAGGAGCTATTGGCATATCTCACGGAGGCAGGTGTGCCATGGGCCATCGCGACCAGCGGCCGAAGGGAAAGCGCTGCTTTGTCACTGCGTCTGCTTGGGCTCAGCGACGACGTTCCGATCATCACGAGAGATCTCGTGCGACACGCTAAACCCGATCCGGATCTGTTTCTCGCGGCGGCTGAGAAGTTGAATGTAGAGATTAGCGATTCAGTGGTCGTTGGCGACAGCATCTGGGACCTTTTGGCCGCACGTCGCGCACGAGCGCTCGGTGTCGGGTTGTTATCTGGTGGGTATGGTCGTGAAGAGTTGGAACGAGCCGGCGCATACCGCGTCTATAACGATCCTGCGGACTTGTTGCGACACCTCGATGAGGTCGGGGTCCGCAGGGCAGAGTAAATCTGTGCTCCGCGAATAGAACAAGTCCGTTGGGATAGAACAAGTCAGGAAGAGGGGCTTGCCCCCGC
>DASVGE010000079.1:0-4384 GCA_036379695.1 Pyrinomonadaceae bacterium
AGCGCCAAACTAATCGAAGCGCATGAATTAATCAAAAGCGCCAACTAATCGAAAGTAAGCGCAACAAAAAAAGAACCGAGCCCGCAGAGCGGGCGACAGCGCTGCCGCCCGCTTCGCGGGCTCGATGCCCTTTTTTGTTGCGCTTACCTAGGGCTTACGCCCTAGGCTTTATTCTGCCGTCCGCTTCGCGGACTCGGCGCTCAAAACGAGTGACGCCAAATTAATGTAAAGCGCCAAACTAATCGAAGCGCATGAATTAATCAAAAGCGCCAACTAATCGAAAGTGCGACAAATCAAAAGCGCCAACTAATCGAAAGCGCGACAAATCGAAAGCGCCAACTAATCGTGCTTCGCGGACCGGGCGCGATTAATCGCCGCTGCTTCGACTACCGCGGGTGCTGCTGCCGCCTCCGGCGGCTGCGGAACTCGTGGTGGTGCCGGGGGTGCCGGATTCAAGGTTGGTGCCCGCGCTCGAGCTCGTGCCTGTACCAGTACCCATGCTCGCTCCGGTACTCGTGTCCGTGCTGGTTGCCAAACCTGTGCCCGTCATGCCCGTGCCGAGATAGCTGGGCTGCTTGATGCGCAAACGGTTCTCGACATTGCTCACACCCGAAACACTCTCGGCGAGGTCTTCGGCCCGTCGTTTGTCGTTGCGATTTTGTACTGTACCTGTCAACGTCACTTCAGTGTTCAACACTATTACCTCGATATCTGATGCGTCGATGTAATAGTCGTCGCCGAGGCGATCATTCACGTCTTCCCTGATGCGTTCGTCGGAGCGACGGTAGCCTTTCGGACCACGCCCACGGCGATGTGCGCGCTGTTCGTCCATGCGACGCCTACGCTCCGCATCTTCATCACCAAACCATGACGCGACTGCGTCTGACGCTCGATCCCACCAGCCACGTTCTTCTCCGCCCTGGTAGCGGTCGCGATCGTACTCAGATCCGCGTTCGCCATATCTCTCGCGCGACCGGTATCCGCCGGGATAGTTGGATCGCTGCGAGTAACCACCGCTCGTCGACTGGTTGTAGCCGCGTTCGAAGCCGGAGCCGCCTACTGGATTGCCATAACGACTGCGTTCGTCGCGTTCGTTTTCCCAACCGCCGCCCCAGTAGCCTTCACGACCACGGCTTCCATAATCGCTGCCACTGCCACCTTCGCGGCCATACCTTCCGGATTCTCGTTCGCGACCGCCATACCTGGAGCGACCTTCAGATCGTTCGCCATAGGAGCGATCATAGTCGGAACCAAATGATGAGCGACCATAATCTGAAGAACGACCATAGTTCGACTCAGTGGTACGACCATAGTCAGAACCCTGACTGAAGTCGGAACTCGAACGACCATAGTCCCACCCGGAGGAACGACCACGGTCTGATTCTGAGCGACGGCCGTAGTTTTGAGTGCTACGATCATAGTCACGGTCATAATCACGATCGTCGTATCTCGTTGACATTTTTTAAAACTCCTTTCCCTTACCCTTGCTCGATTGTTTTCGTTGCTGTCGATACAACCCTGTCAGCAGCCTTTCACAAAGATATTTCCTAAGTGCTACGTATTTGAGCGCAATGTTCCAGCGACTAAAGTTCGCCGGTTAGCAGGTGGGCGAGTTTGGTGGGATCGATGTTGCCGCCGGAAATGATGCAGACGATCTTGCCTGCGCCGACGTGACCGGAGAGGGCGCAGGCGACGGGGCAGGCGCCAGCACCTTCTGCGACAATGTGGTTGTGCTGGACGAGAAGTCGCAGGGCGTCGGCGATGGAGGGGAGATTCGCGACGAACGCACCGTCGATCAACTTTCTTGCACGTTCGAACATTTGCGGGAAGACGGCTTTCGCGCCGATGCCGTCAACCCACGATGGTTGGTAGTCGATCTCTAACGGAGCGCCGGCTGCCAGCGACGCGGCGAGTGGCGCGGCTGTGGCTACTTCAGCGGTGAAGATCTTACAAGCCGGACGTAACTCACGTAGCGCCGCCGCGATTCCGCAAGTCAAACCTCCGCCGCCCCATGGAATTACGACTGCATCCACGTCAGAAAGATCTTCCAGTATCTCCAAAGCAATCGTGCCGTTCCCGGCCATCACATGCGGATCATCAAACGCATGAATAAACGTTCCCTCAACACCCGGATGCGATCGTTGCTCAAACGCAGTCCACCACTCCTCAAACGAAACTTTGATCACGCGCCCACCCAGCCGCTCAATGGCGCTGATCTTCGTCTCCGGCGCAGTCGCAGGCGCGATAACGGTGCAGGGAATGCCGAGCCGCCGCGCACACCACGCCACCCCCTGGGCCATGTTGCCCGCCGACGCTGTAACGACTCCACGCTCAAGCTCAGCCGGCGTCAAGCGAGCTGTGGCACTCGCCGCACCGCGAATCTTGAACGAGCCAATCGGCTGAAGATTCTCGAGTTTCAAGTAGATCTCGGCGGGAGCGTCAAAAACATTCAAACGAACGAGCGGCGTGCGAATCGCAGTGTCCGCGATCACACGCCGCGCCTCGTAAATGTCTGCCATGGAAATCACGGCAGGAGCTTGCCACAAAAAGGCACAAAAAGCATAAAAACAAATCAACTCAGGCTTTTGTGCTTCTTTGTGGCTGACTTAGGCCGTCTCGTCCCAAAACCGTTGACTTTCGCAACCCTCACGAGTAAAAAGTTCTGCACCTACGTCCGTAATCCAAAATCTCAGGAGACACCGTCATGAAAGCCCTAGCCACAGCTCTGACTCTGATCATCATCTTTACCGTTACCGGTACAGCACAAACATGGGAACCGGAAATGCACCTCAAGTTCAAAGCTGTCGGTGCGCCGCGAGTTTCTCCTGACGGAAAACGAATGGTCTACACCGTCAACGAAGCAGTGATGACTGCCGACAAAAGCGAGTTTGTCACGCAGATCTGGATGGCCAACCTCGTCACCAAACAGAACACTCAACTCACCTACGGCGACAAGTCGTCCACTAATCCGAAATGGTCGCCCGACGGTAACTGGATCGCCTTTCTTTCAAATCGCAAAGACAACCGCAACAATCTTTACCTCCTGAACGTGAACGGCGGCGAAGCGGAACCGCTCACCGAACTCAAGAGCGCTGCGACCAACTTTGAATGGTCGCCGGACGGACGCTCGATCGCCTTCACGATGTCTGACGCAAAGACTGAGGAAGAAGAGAAGAACGACAAAGGCAAGAACGACTGGCGCTGGATCGATGAAAACGTGAAGCTGGCGCGCTTGTACGTGCTTCCGATCCAAAAGGACGCTAACGGTAAACGCGAGCCGCGCAAACTCACCACCGCAAACTATCACGTGGACAGTTTTGACTGGTCGGCCGACGGCTCACGCATCGCTTTCAGTCACGCCAAGTCGCCGGTGGCCAATGATTGGACCACATCTGATATCTCCATTATTGAAGTAGCGAGCGGCAACGTCACAGTCCTGGCCAACACAGCGGCTGCGGAATTTTCTCCGCTCTATTCACCTGACGGAAAATCGATCGCGGTGCTGGCGAGCGACATCCCGCCGCGTTGGGCGCAGTCGGGCGTGATTCAGATCTTCTCTGCCACCGGCGGCCAACCGAAAACCCTCGTCGCCTCGTATGACGGTCAACCATCTTTTGCAGGCTGGTCCGCAGACGGCAAGCGGATCTACTTCAGCGAAGCGAAGGGGACGGGCACACAGATCTACGCCGCCGACGTTGCCGCCAACCGGATCGACGAAATAAAAGTGACTCCGGCCGTGTTGAGCGGGCTCAGTCTCAACCGCAGCGGCACGACGTTCGGTTTTGTCAGACAGACTTCCGATACACCTGCGGATGTCTATATCGCTTCAGCGTCTGATTTCGCGCCGGTTCAGGTCACACGCGTAAATGCCGACATGAAAACGCCGCCCGTGGGTCGCACCGAAGTCGTAACGTGGAAATCGAAAGACGGAAAACAGATCGAGGGACTGCTGACGTATCCGGTTGGTTATCAGTCCGGACAGCGTGTGCCTTTGATTCTCAACATCCACGGCGGACCGGCGGGCGTGTTCCAGCAAACGTTCCTCGGCGGGCGCGGTGTTTACCCGCTCGCGACTTTTTCTTCGCGTGGTTATGCGATCCTGCGTCCGAACCCGCGCGGTTCGAGTGGTTATGGAGCGGAATTCCGGCGCGCAAACTTGCGTGACTGGGGCTTCGGCGACTATCAGGATTTGATGACGGGTGTCGATCGTGTGATCGAGATGGGCGTCGCCGATCCGGAGCGTCTCGGTGTGATGGGTTGGAGCTACGGTGGTTTTATGACGTCGTGGATCGTCACCCAAACACCACGTTTCAAAGCGGCGTCAGCAGGTGCGCCGGTAACAAACCTGATGAGCTTTAACGGCACGGCGGACATTCCGGGGTTT
>DASVGE010000080.1:0-4277 GCA_036379695.1 Pyrinomonadaceae bacterium
TAAAAAAAATCAGGCACGAGAGCATACAACAAGTCAGGAAGAGGGGCTTGCCCCCGCTGTTGGAAGGGCGGGGGCAAGCCCCTCTTCCTGACTTGTTCTATGCTGCAGTTTCCGAAACCCAACCGCTCTCCTGTCCGTATCACGCTCACTATGACGAACAAACTCTCCTCCGCATTCGCGGCGTATCGTCGATACCGGGCCACCAGAAACCAAAGCAAACTTTACCGAGTCGGGCGTTACGTGTTCCTGTCGCTGGCGGCGGCCTACCTGCTGCTGTTGAGCTTTCCTCAAGTGCTTTTTGCGCACGACGTTTCTTATAAGAACTTCACCGTCTATTCGCGAGAGCCGCTGGACCAGAGCGTCTACCCGATGCTCGATAAGGTTGAGGCGCGGCTGACTGCGTCGCCATTGAATACGCCCGAAGTCAAACCCAAGATTCTGCTCACCGGTAGTCAGCGGCTTTACTCGATCCTCAGCCTGTACACCGGCGGCAACTCCTTCGGCAAAGGATTGCCACTGCTTCCGACCAGCAACGTCTTCATCAACGATGCCGACGTGAGCCGCGACCTGGTCTTCCGCAAGGCGCCGGCAAACAATCAGCGGAGTTTGAGCGGCGTCGTAGCTCACGAAATTACTCACCTTCTGATCAGAAAGAAATTCGGCTACCTGAAAAACGTGGCCATGCCGGCATGGAAGAAGGAAGGCTACTGTGAATACATCGCCGGCGGCTCGACCCTTGACTACGAAACCGCCGTCCGCCTCTGGAAGGCGAATCCAAACGACGGCACCGGTTATCTTTACTTCAAATATTACATGTTGGTGAAATATCTACTCGAAACTGAGAAGTTAAGCGTCGACGAACTCTTCACCCGCGACATCGACGTCGCAACGCTCGAGGCAAAGGTTCTCAGCACGCTTTAAGAAAAGTCTTGGCCTCGCGCCCTGCCGTCGGCTAGAATCGGTTCCGGTGGGGCATTCTTACCCGGTTCGCCGGACCTACCGCCCAGAGCTTTCCTGTCAAAACTCGTTCTCCCACGAGGTTTCCCATTTATGGATTCGAATGTTGGCCTCGCCATCCAGTGCGTAGGCGTACTTTTAATTACACTGTTGTCCCTTTTCATGCGGTCTTCCATCAAGAGCACGGCTCTGAGGTACTGGACTGCTTCATGGGCGAGTCTTTCGTTAGCGCTGCTGAGCTTGTTTATCAGTTTCCAGCTTGCACCCACGCAGACGATCTTTTACTCCGGTTACTTTCTCGGCGAATACATCTTCGGCCTGCTCTTCATCGCCGGCTGCCGCAACCAGGTGAGCGGCGCCTTGCTGACCCGCAAACATTTTTACTTCCTCATACCGGCTGTTGCCCTCTCACTCGTGCTGCCGCACGCGTCGCGCGACTTCAACGATCTTTTCATGAGCCACGCGGCGATTCTGTCGGTGATGTTCATGGTCTCGTACTTCACGTTGCGATCAGCACCGCGAGGTGAGGAACCGAGTCCGGGTATTCGTGTGATGTCGACGGCGTTGTTACTGCTCGCTATCGGCTTTCTGCACTACGTGCCCGTGTTTGCAGCGCGCAAGGGACTTTGGGGAATAACCGTGCCGTTCCGGTATTTGCAGTACACGTCGATCTTCGATCTGTTGTTCGAGATACTGCTTGGCTTCGGAACGGTGATGGTGTTGATGGAGAGCGTGCGCCGCGAAGTGGAGATGGCGAATAGAAAGCTGCTCGATGCGCGCGACAAACTCGAGTTGCTGGTCCAGATGGATCCGCTTACGGAGGCGTTGAATCGTCACGCATTTCATTCGTTGTTGCGGCGACCGGAAGGGATCCACGACATGGTGACGTCAGGCAGCGTCGCCGTGCTCGACATCGACAACCTGAAACCGATCAACGACACGTTGGGCCATACCGTAGGCGACAAAGCGATCCGCTCAGTAGCGCGCGCGACGCGATCGCTGGTGCGTGCGGACGATATGTTGTTCCGTTGGGGCGGCGATGAGTTTCTGGTGTTGATGTTCAAACTGCCGCAGCCCGAAGCGGCACGGCGCATGGAAAAGCTGAACAAGATTCTCGAAGAGAACAGCGAACGCTGGATGGGGTCGCCGGTCAATGTCACGGTCTCTTTCGGTGTTGCGGGTTTCACTTGCCTGACAGATCTGGGTCAAGCAATAGAACAAGCAGACAAAGCCATGTACGCCCGGCGCAACCGCCTCCGTAGCCGCAAAGAAGCGCTGGTTTCTTAGCCACAAAAAGGCACAAAAAGCACAAAAAAGATTTCTTTAGTTCAGTTTTCTATTTTGTGCTTTTTGTGCCTTTTTGTGGCTAAAAAATCTTAGGGCGCTTCGACGATTAGCTCGCGACCGAATTGGAAGTTTGGTTTCTTGCGGCCCTTCATGTATTTCGCGGCGGTCTGCGAGAGTGATGTGATCAGGATCGGCAGTGCGATAGTGGCGTCACAGGGGACGTAGGCGGTGTGTGCGCCGCGTGCGAGCTTGCCGTAGATCATTCCTTCATCAAACGAGACGGCGTTCGATCTGCCGCCCGGATGCGGCGCGTCCGTCGAGATCTGAATCGCGTACTTGTGCCCGTGATGATGTTCCTTCTGAAGGAACGACGAGAGGGTCGCCTGTTGAATGAAGCTCTTGGTCGTCCCGCCGCCGAGATTAAGTATCCCCGACACGCGCGCACTGGTCATCACGTTCATCATGTCGAGCACATCCTGAATGACGTCAAACAGGAAATTGTTCTTCTTCTCGAATCGCGCCCCGGCAATGCCTACGGCCAGACCACTGTCAGCCATCGCCGGACAGAAGATCGGCACTTTGGCTTTGTACGCGGAAGTGAGCACGCCATCTTCCGAAGCAATCTCCGCCAGCTCCCGGCCGAGCAGGTGCAGAAACTCACGCACTGAGTAAGCGCGTGCGTTATCGAGTTGATTTGTAAACCCGCCGATCCATTCCTTCGCTTCGCGATACTCTTCGTCGCTCGCGAGTAAATCCCACATGCGGCTGATCTGTGCCGACTCGAGTTCGGCGTCGGTCATGGATGGATGGGCCTGGAAGTGATAGCGCCCGAGTGTTTCGTGTAGATCGTGGAAAAGCAGCGAACCCGAAAGGACCAGCACATCGACGAAGCGGTTCTTGATCACGTAAGCCAGTAGACGCCGCATCCCGGCAGGAATGAGCGCGCCGGAAGCTGCCACCATGATGGTGGTATTGTCGCCGAGCATGTCGAGCCAGATACGGTGAGCTTCGGCAAGTTGACGGCCGCCAAAGCCGGTGCCTTCCATCTTCTCGAGCAGTCCGGCCACCGAACGATCGCGGTCCACCTGGACGGGCCGCGTGGGAGTGGTCAAGTACTTCGATGCTTTTGGTTTACGTTGAGTGACCATGCAGGTTGTCAACCTCTCGGATTGAGCGTTCAAAGAATGTCGTGAATTACATTTTAATAATCAGTACGGCGCCGTGAACGTTTTACTCCATTCACTGCGAGGTAGGTGTAAGCGTCGTAACGTGATTCGTAGAACTGGGCCAACTCGGCCCCATCCGCCTCGCTTAACTCTCCCTCCTTGACGCGTCGATTGATTAACCGTCGAAAACCATCGTGCAGGAGACTGCGTTCGTAACGCGCTCGTTCGGCGGCAGCGCCCACGGTGGTCCCTTTGATGACCTTCTTGATGAGAAAGCCTTCCTCATCGATGTGTATATGGGCCTCGTGCGGCGCTCCGAAGAGGTTGTGATTGTTTCCCATCACTTCCTGGTAGGCGCCCACCAGCATGAACGCGAGGTAGTAAGGTTCGTCCGGATTGAGCGTGTGGAGCTCCAGCACCTGTTTGACGTCGTGCAGATCGACAAACTTGTCGACGATGCCGTCAGAGTCGCAGGTGATGTCGCACAATGTCGTGTATTCGGTCGGCGTCTTGTTGAGATGGTGAATCGGAACGATTGGGAACAGTTGGTCCAATGCCCAGTGGTCCGGCACCGAACGAAACACGGAGAAGTTAGTCAGGTACTTGGCACACAGCAGACGACGCAGGTCGCCGAATTCTTCCGACACGTATTTCGCCTGTTGCGCGTACTTGTCGGCGCGCTCGCAAACGTCCCAAAAGAGCACTTCACCTTTGGCGCGATCTTCGAGCGAGATCAAGCCGAGATTGAACAGCGTGAAAAGCTCTTCGCGATGTTCGAGCGCGTCGTGGTAATACTCACGATAGTTCTTGACGGTAATCGACTCGCGCAAGTCGCCGAGTTCGATCACCACCTGCGGATCGTCTTCG
>DASVGE010000081.1:0-7112 GCA_036379695.1 Pyrinomonadaceae bacterium
TACGGCGAATGGGCCATTGCGAACGATTGGGTCTTCATTCATCCGAACTTCAGGGGGCCCAACACAAAACCGCAAGCGACCGGGTCAGAGCTGGTCATCGGGGATGTCCTCAGCGCCATTGAGTACGCGAAAGCAAACGCGCGTGTTGACGAGAGTCGCATCTACGCGGTGGGCTGGTCCGGTGGTGGCTACCTGGGATTGTTGCTGGCAGGTCGCGCGCCGGAGATTTGGGCCGGCGTGTCGGCGTGGGTGCCGATCTCTGACTTGAACGCCTGGTATGAAGAGAGCAGGCGACTGGGAACAAAGTATGTTCGCGAGATCGAAGCTTCTTGTGGCGGAAACCCTGCTGAAGGAACTGCGGCAGCGGAGTGCCGGAAGCGTTCGCCGCTCACTTACCTCGAGCGCGCGCGAGATATTCCGATTGACATCAATCACGGCATCCGCGACGGGCGCAGCAATGCTGATCCGGTACCCGTAAGCCAGTCGCTGCGCGCGTTCAACCTTTTGGCTGCGCCGGCCGATCGGTTCAACGAACAGGAGATCGACTACTTCACGCGTGAAGCCAAAGTCCCACCGCATTTGCAAAGCGCGACGTCAGGTTCTGCTGATGGTGGTCTAAGGATTCTATTCCGGCGGCAATCAGGAAACGCACGCCTCACTATTTTCGACGGCGCTCATGATAAAAACACCGAAGCCGCATTCCGCTGGTTGAATCAACAAAGAAGGCGATAAATTAATCCGTCCAACGTAAGGAGAGAATAAATGAGCAAACCCATTCGCATTCTCGGTATCGCCGGCAGCCTTCGCCGCGAATCGTACAATCGTGCCGCCCTGCGCGCCGCAACACAACTTGTGCCTGAAGACGCAACCATCGACATCTTTGAACTGGACGGGATCCCGGGCTTCAATCAGGACGAAGAGCAGAACCCACCAGCCAAAGTTTCGGAGTTGAAGCAGCGCATACACGAGGCGGACGCCATCCTGTTCGTGACTCCGGAGTACAACTACTCCATCCCCGGTGTTTTGAAGAACGCGATCGATTGGGCATCGAGACCTTACGGAGACAGCGCCTGGAATGGAAAACCGGCGGCGATCATAGGTGCGTCGGTTGGAGCCATCGGCACGGCGCGAGCGCAATATCATCTGCGCCAGATGTTTGTGTTCCTGAACATGTTTCCCATCAACCAACCAGAGGTGATGATCAGCAACGCGCAAAAGCGATTCGACGCGCAAGGTAATCTGACTGATGAGGGGACGAAGGAGTTCATTCGCCAGCTACTCCAGAGCCTGGTCGAGTGGACGCGGCGAATCGCGCCGAAGAACCACTAAAGTCCAGAAGTGTCCTAGTTTCGCTTTTCTCTATCCACAGATTACACAGATTTTATAAATCAATCTGTGTAATCTGTGGATGAAGAACCTCAAATTAGGACACTTCTTAAAGTCCTATTACTTTGCAATGAGGAGTACTGAAATGGCCAAGCCCATGCCCGCTATTTTTTTCGGGCACGGTAACCCGCTGAATGCCCTGGCGCGTAATGCCTGGACTGAAGGCTGGGCCACCATCGGCAAACAGATTCGGCGCCCGCGTACTGTGCTCTGCATCTCGGCCCACTGGTATCTTCCTGGCACTTTGGTGACCGCGATGCCTGAGCCGCGAACCATTCACGACTTCGGTGGTTTTCCTCAAGAGCTGTATGAGTTCAGATACAGTGCACCCGGCGATCCGGAACTGGCCCTCCGCGTCCAGGAACTGCTCGCTCCACTCTCAGTCAACCTGGATCAACGGTGGGGTTTTGATCACGGCACGTGGTCCGTACTCTGTCACGTTTTTCCTGACGCCGAAGTACCTGTGATCCAACTCAGCATTGACGAGACCCAACCAGCGGAGTTCCATTACGAAATCGCGAAGCGGCTCACCGGCTTGCGCGACGAAGAAGTGCTTATCGTGGGAAGCGGCAACCTCGTGCATAACCTGCACGCTTACAGCTGGGGTCGTCGTCAGGTCGAGCCCTTCGACTGGGCCGTGCGCTTTGAGGAACGAGCGCGTGAGCTACTGCTCGCACACCAGTACGAACCACTCATCGCGTATGAGACTTTAGGACGTGACGCCACTTTGTCAGTTCCAACGCCCGATCATTACCTTCCCCTCCTCTACGTGATTGCGCAGCGGCGAGAAGGCGACGAGGTTAGCTTCCCGGTGGAGGGATTCGATGGTGGATCAGTCTCGATGCTTACAGTGAGAATCGATTAGAAAAGAACAAGTCAGGAAGAGGGGCTTGCCCCCGCTCAAGACAACCAAACAGCGGGGGCAAGCCCCTCTTCCTGACTTGTTCTTTATAACGTTTG
Source organism: Pyrinomonadaceae bacterium (assembly GCA_036379695.1). Lineage (GTDB taxonomy): Bacteria > Acidobacteriota > Blastocatellia > Pyrinomonadales > Pyrinomonadaceae > PSRF01. Next base: position 2,347 of record DASVGE010000081.1, read on the forward strand.
AGCGATTACTTATGCGCAGTTCGCCGGTCGGTGAATCGAACGTACCTCGCATCCACAGTTGCGCTCGGCTTTGGCTTAAAGCCTTCCTCTACAACCCAAATCTCAAACATAGGCTTCTCACGATAGCCGCCATTTGCGATTGAAAACCGGCTCTCCGGCACGCCCCGAATTTCGTTTAGATAGTATCGGGCGCGACCACCCTTCTTTTCTGCTGCGCCCCTTCCCGTGATGCGGCCGCCGTAAACAAGAATGTAGCCGTGCAGGTGTGGGTGCTTTTGCAGAATATCTGTCAGCAGATCCAGGTTGATATCCAATGCCTCTGAATAATTCTCTTCGAAATTCGACAACCGGTACGGCGATACACCAACAACAGTTGTAGACGATGCTGTTTCATTGCACTCCGCCGAGAATCCCTTTAACTCAACTCTCGCACTGACATTCGTTTCCGTTCCGTCGTTTGGTTGCACCGTTATCGAATCAGTTCCCTGGCCGTCTACAATCTCGCCATTCTTCACACTCCAAAAGTACTCGAACGGAGAACCGGGCCGGTTCAGAGTAAACGCAGCAGAAAACTTCAATGGCGACTTACGACTTCGAGCATAGGTCTCACCTGACACTCGTAGCGGATAACATTTCACAATCTGTTCTGCTGCAAATTCCGGCGCGGGACTCGGCGGCTTCCCCTGGACCGGCAGAATCCATAATTCCACCGTCGCGTATTCACGGACCCCGCCGTCAACACAGATGACACGGCTCTCTGGGATGCCACCGAATTGGTCGAGTTGTGCCTTGGTTGTCAGACATCTGTTTTCCGCTATGTACCAGTAACTCGATCCGACGAAATCGAGGATTCGAGGTGTGTACGCGATAAGGTAACCCTTTGCAGAAGGTTCCCTTTTCAATTGCTTTGCAAAACGCAGCAGACGAGCGTCTTCTTCATAAGGGTCATTGAAAGGTACCGTGAACTCGTCAAACTTTCGCGCTACAGATTTTTCGAGCGTCGCCTGAGAATAAGCCGGAACTGGCAGGCTCAACACGAAGAGTAGAAAAAGACAAACCTGAAGATGCTGCATGCTCTCACAAAGCCCCGCTAAGGAACCTTAACGGAAACTTCCTCGATTTCTCTCTCAACTGCCTTCAAACCATTAAGGAGAACGTTGCGATGTGCCGGGAGCCTGGCGTGCTCGAGTTGTTGAAGCAGTCTCGATCTCGACAGCCTCAGCGAGTCGAGGCGCTCCTTCAGCACTCGTTCTTCCTGTGTGACCTCAGTTTTGGAAGGTTGCTGCTGGCGCGATTCCCCTTCCTCGATTTGATCGGCAACTGCTTTGCTTTCCCAACCACGAGCCATAGCTTACGTCATCCAGATCAATGTTGCTGCGCTAAGTTTACACCAACGCAGCGGAAGAAAAAGAGGATGACCCTAAAGGTCGCAAAGTTTCGCGTTTTCTATTGCCGGATGACAACGCAAGGCAATGAGTCATCCGTGATGGAAGGAAGCATAGAGGAATCCTGACTGACTCTATGTAATACCTGAATGAACATTAATTCGTTATTAACCTTAAAGGAGTGTCTGAAAGTGATCGGCACAAGCTGAACTTTCAGACACTCATCGCCCTTTAACCGCTCGTCAATTCTTTTTGCCGCCGCAGGGATCGGACGTTCCGACCGAGGTCCATCCGGAACCAGTCCACCTCCACCACCGGGAATCTGTTCCCAACACATAGACGACGCGATTGCAGTAAAGAATTACTGAGCCGGCGCCGCCCGCTGCGCTGACACCGTTGCGCAGGATCGCGCCGCTTGATGTACGCGTCCAGACCGCACCGGTGCTATCGACGATCCGCGACGCTGGTGGAACGCGCGTGTTGTTTGGCGACTCCGAGAGCGGTGTCGGAGTTGGAGTGGGCGTAGGAGTTGGCGTCGGGGTTGGAGTAGGTGTTGGCGTCGGTGTTGGAGTAGGTACGCCGCAAGGATCGACGGTCCCTTGCGCGATCCATCCGGAACCTGTCCATCTCCACCACTGGGAATCTGTGCCAAGCACATAGACGAGACGGTTGCAGTACAGAGCTACAGAACCGACAGCGCCTGCGGCTGCGACACCGTTACGGAGGATCGTTCCGTTACTGGTACGCGTCCAGACGGCGCCAACGCTATCGATGATCTGCGACGCTGGTGGAACGCGCGTGTTGTTTGGCGACTCCGAGCCCGGAGTTGGAGTCGGAGTAGGCGTCGGAGTCGGTGTCGGCGTAGGCGTCGGTGTAGGCGTAGCCCCGCAAGGATCGACGGTCCCGTGCGCTATCCATCCGGAACCCGTCCACCTCCACCACTGGGAATCTGTACCAAGCACATAAACGATGCGGGTGCAGTAAAGAATCACAGAACCGACACCGCCCGCTGCACTCACACCATTGCGCAGGACCGCGCCGCTTGACGTACGCGTCCAGACGGCGCCGACGCTATCGACGATCTGCGTCGCTGGTGGAACGCGCGTGTTGTTCGGCGACTCCGAGCTCGGCGTTGGTGTCGGCGTAGGTGTTGGTGTTGGAGTTGGCGTTGGCGTTGGCGTTGGAGTCGGATCGGGCGCACTACCAGACGTCGTAAAACTCCACACCGGGCCGTTCGCTGTTTTATTCGCCATTGTCTTGCCGACGATGCGCCAGAAATAAGTCGTGCCGGGCTGAAGCGTCGGCAACGTGAATGTTTCCACTACTCCGTCGTCAACTGAACCCGTTTTCAAACGCGGCTGCCCCGGCTGCGCGCCACTCTGATCCGTACTGGCGTCCTGCACGAGCAACGGCGGATTCGATGACGTGCCAAAGTAAATGTCGTACTTGTGCGCCCAGCGACCGCCTTCCCAACGAAGTGTAACCGTCGTCGGTTGGTCGATCGCACCATTCGCCGGCAATTGGTTCACCGGATCTTCGGGACCGAGCGGAACAAACGGAACGTTCTCCGTTGTCGAGTTCCACTTGCGTTCAAATTGGTTGACGAACCACTGGAAGAACCACGGCTTCGTCGTGAAATAGTTGTGCTCCTCCTGCGAGTTGGACGACGGCCCCGTCCAGTTCGACGAACCGAAGATCGTCATGCCTTTGCCGTAAAGCAGCACTGACTTCTGGTGGTTCAGACCCAAATGCTTGCGCATCTTGATCTGAACACCCGCCATGAACATCCGATCGACGTTCCAGGAGTCCCATTGGCGCGCGGGGTTCCTGTATTCGTCGGGCTCATGTAACAGTCGCACGGGTACACCGCGTTGGACCGCGGCGATCGTCGTATCGGTATACCGTTGATTGGTGATCCGATACATGATGATGTCGATCTTCTGCATCTCCTGATTCATGTTTTGAGCCGTGCGGAGATAGAAGTCCTGACTATCGTCGAGGCTCGGCGGAAAATTGAGTTCAGGATTGATGGCAAAGATTGGATACTTTCGCGTCAGCATTCCCGTGATGTTGCCGTAGTCCGAATAGTTGATCGTATTCGTCCACAGATCGTCGTACTTCGTCATGAAGCTCTGCATCAGCGATTGATCGCTGGTGAAATAGATCGCTTCATCGATGTAGTTTGAGTTCGGTGTCGTCGGGACATAGAAGCTGGACGAAAAGTTTGCGCCGCTGAACGTGAGCGTGTTCTGGCCGACAAACATCATCATCTTCCAGTGGAGGATGCCGCCGCCATGTTTGAACCGCATCGGGATACCCGCGGCTTTGAACTGGTTCAGGATCGCCTCGTTGCCGGCGTACGTTGGATTGGCGCGCGGGTCTACGAGAATGCGAACAGGAACGCCGGCCTGGTGGCGGGCTATTACCTTGTTCGCGATCGATGTGTCCTGCATGAACCAGTACGCGATGTCGATGCCGACGGTCTCGTTATCAATCAGACTCCACAAAGGCACCCGGCAGTCTTCGAAGGCAGTGTCGCAGAGACGCTCCTGCGGTTGAGCAGAGATTGATACGGCTGCGAGAAAAGTGAATGCTATTGCGACGAAGAAGGACTTATTACGCATAAAAAGAGAACAGGTCTGAAAAGCTTTCTTTACCAATCCGGCGCCAGGAGAGAGAACGCCGCGGGCAAGCTATAAACGGAAATCCGAGTTTTAATCGACGTTTATAGCAAAATGGATCACGCTTCAATTACTAACGCGCAATTCGTTTTACTTTTGCCGCGCGAAAGTTAAAGCTCAGTCGTCGATGTCGGGTGCTTATACTGAGGCAAAACAGGGGCCACCAGATGAGGGTGTCCTGACAAGACGTTCACCCGAACGTTGGAGGTGAGGGGCTTTGCGCTCGAGTTCCTGTTGAAATTCCAGTTTTTGGGCAGGGGAAATATAGATATAAACGGGTCGGCCTTTCTTCATATAAAGGATGGACAGTCTATCGATAGACCAGGCTGGAGAACTGCTGAAGTCCCTTACGGGTGAGACCTCCTCGATAGTGTCCAATGGGATTCGCCTGAGTGTAATGCCGCTGCGGATGAGCAGTTCGGTGTCACCGATTGTGTAGTGCAGCGGGTACGTAAACAGGAGGACGAGAAATCCCGCGACCGAACAAGCCAGGAGCCAGCGATAACCGGCAGCGTTATTACCGCTCACGAAGATGAAGTAAAGACCGACCAGCAAAGATAAGGCGAGCGTCCCGATCAAGAGCGCAATAAGCCAGGCATCCTTCTTTGAATAGTAGACCACGGTTCAATTCTCCTTCCTTTACAAAGGAGCATCTGAAGCTTTGCCTCAAAGTCAGAAATCACACTTGGAAGAGGTCAGT
>DASVGE010000082.1:0-10843 GCA_036379695.1 Pyrinomonadaceae bacterium
CGAGGATCGCTCACCACGCACACCCTCCTCAACACTTCAACTGCTGGAACGTGCCACGCGTGCCGGCGCCAACATCGGCCTGCTCTGTCAGGCCATCTATCAACGCCAGGGCCAAATGGGAGTGCGTCGCATTCTGGGTGTGCTCTCATTAGCCAAACGGTTTGGCCCGGTAAGAGTTGAAGAGGCTTGTACGGAAGCGCTCACACTGGGCGTCCGGGAGTATCACTTTGTGAAGCGTTATCTCGAACGACAACCAGCCCTCCCGCTCACCCTGCATCAAGTTGATCCTTTGATCCGTGAGCTGCAGCAGTATCGCGATGTCATTCAACTAAGACTAAAGGAGTCGGAAGCGACATGAACCTGATTGAGTTACACCAAGCTTTAAAACAACTACGCCTCGGCGGCATGGCCATCGTACTGGAAACGAGGCTGCAGCAGGCCCAGGCGGAAGCCATGGCCCCGATTGATCTCATCTCCTGTCTGGTAACTGATGAACTTACCCGGCGTGGTGATCGGTTACTGGAACGACGGCGCAAGCAAGCCGGCTTTCGTGACCCACTCAAGACACTCGACAACTTCGACTTCAGCTTCAACAAGAAGATGAATCGCAGTTTGCTCTTCGAGTTGGCCAGCGGCAACTTTGTCAATCGCCGCGAAGATGGACTTTTTCTTGGTCCACCTGGTTCCGGCAAGAGCCATGTAGCGCAAGCGATCGGCCAGGCGGTTATTCAACAAGGACATCGCGTGCTCTATCGCGAGACGCACGCACTCCTGGACGAACTTGCCGAAGCGACTATCGACGGCTCGCGCAAAGAGTTCATCGAAAGTATGGTCGCCTGGCCCTTGCTGATCCTTGATGATCTCGGGATGCGGAAGTTGCCCCTGACCGCGGCGGAAGATCTCCTGGAGATCATCATGCGACGTTATGAACGCGCCAGCACACTGGTAACTTCAAATCGTCCGGTGGAAGACTGGGGCAAACTGTTGGGTGATGCTGCTGCGGTCACGGCCATGCTCGATCGCTTGCTCCATCACGGGCACGTCTTGAAGTTTGGTCCACGCAGTTGGCGCACTAAGACTGAGATTGCAGCGTAGCGGAAATAAGGATGGACAAACTAATAACGAAAGCGTAAAAAACCACTCGTCCCGGCCACGCCTCTATGGCCGGTTTTCAAGTGACCACACATGGCCGCTTTTCAGGTGACCACCGAGGACGTTTACGAACTTCACAATTCTTTCTCTCTCACTAAAAACAGTCTTGGCCCACTTCAAAGATTGAAGTTTTCACGTATTACCCACAGTTAATTTCTATTCCTAAAAAGAAACGCGTCGGCCGAGCGCTGGTAGAGTTGGCAGTGAAGAATACGACCATTCTCCACTTTGAATTGAAACAACGTATGACACGGAGGCAGATCCACGTTATCAGCCTGGCGCGGATCCCAACCCGTCACAATTAATCTTCTTGAATCGGGATTCGTGCGAATCTGCTCAACTAATTTCGCAATCTGATCGACGCCGTTCTTCTCGGGATAATCACCGCCAAACGATCGCCACAGGTAACCGTAAACTGGTCCAAGATCGCCGGCCGTCCGTCCAAACTTCTCAGTGTGTGCCTCGTCAGCCCACTCCGCCCAGATATCAACACCGCGCGCGCGCAGATTTGTTTCACTCGTGTCGCCTGACAAGAACCAGAACAACTCCTCCGCCACCCAGCGAAACGGCACCCGCTTCGTTGTCACGATCGGAAAGCCTTTGCGCAGATCGAATCTCGTTTGGTACCCGAAATGCGAAATCGTACCGACACCGGTGCGATCGCGGTGCTCGGCGCCATTCTTCAAGATCGATCGCAGCAAATCATGATACTGTTTCATCGTTTTTGACAGGACAACGCGGACACATCATACATGAAAAAATACAGACTTTGCTTTCTTGGATTCGGGAACGTTGGGCGTGCGCTGGCGCGGTTGTTTGTTTCGAAGTCGGCGGAACTGCGGGATAACTATGGGATTGAGTGGGAGATTACGGGTGTGGCTACGCGTCGCATGGGGTGGCGGGCCAGTGCTGAGGGGATTGACGTCGCGCAGTTGTTGGCGGGTAACGATCAGACGAGCGCCGAAGCGGACATTGATGGATGGTTGGCGCGGGCCAGGCCTGACGTGGTGTTTGAAACGACATCGCTCAATCCGGAAACGGGACAGCCGGCGATCGAGTATATGCGTAAGTCACTACAAGCCGGTGCGCACACGATCACTGCCAACAAGGCGCCGATTGTCTACGCTTACGAGGAACTCAATCAACTTGCCATATCGCAAGGCAAGCGATTCATGTTTGAGGCGACGGTACAGGACAGTGCGCCGGTGTTCTCACTCTTTCGCGAGACGTTGCCCGCTGCGAAGGTGCGGAGCTTTAGCGCCGTCTTCAACTCAACTACCAACATCATTCTCGAAACGATGGAAGAGGGCAGGAGTTTTGCCGAAGGTGTGAAGACGGCACAGGAGCTAGGTGTCGCTGAAACCGATCCGAGTCACGACGTCGATGGTTGGGATTCGGTCATGAAAGTCTGCGCGATCGCGCGCGTCATCCTGCGTTCTCCGCTGCGGCCAACGGACGTAAAGCGCGAAGGAATTCGAGGACTGGATACTGCCACACTGCAAGCCGCACGTGCCGAAGGTAAACCTTTCAAATTACTTTCACGCGCCACCGTAAACGCCGACGGCTCGGTTACCGCGTCTGTCAGGCCGGAACAGATCGGCGCCAACGATCCGCTCGCCGGTGTGCGAGGCACGTCACTCGCCGTTCACTTTGAACTCGACACCATACCGGGATTAACAATCGTCTCGCACCGGCCCAACCTACAGAGCACTGCTTACGGACTGCTTGCTGATTTCGTTAACGCAGATAAACGCGGATTGGGTACGGATTAGGTTGAGGAAATCTCACGTACGCCCTCGATTAGACGCTCGACCTCTTCTTCCGTCGTGTAGCAGGCGCAGCCGGCGCGTATGAATCCTTCGGGCCCCAGTCCGAACCGCTGAACGACCGTGTAAGCGTAGAAGTCGCCATGCGACAGGAAGAGTCCCTTTTCAGCGAGCTGCCGTGCGACGTCGGTTGAGGCGCGACCTTCGATCGTAAAAGAAAGAGTCGGCGTGCGTGGCGAATCAGGCGGTGGACCATAGAGCGTTACTCGCGGCATCGAGCTCAACGCCTCCCACAAGCGCACGAACAACCGCATATTTCGCGCGTGCGTCTCCTGAAAGAAGTTGCGGAGATTCTCACGCCGGTTCGACTGCCCGCCATGTGAAGCAAGAAAGTCGATCGCTGCCGCGGCGCCCACCGTGCCTTCCTGATTCAACGTGCCTGATTCAGCATTCTCGGGCGGTTCATCCGACGCCGGCACAAGCTTCGGAAAGTTGATCTGCTCCAGCAACGAACGTTTCGCAAAGAGCACTCCGATGTGTGGTCCGTAAAACTTGTATGCCGACATACCGAGGAAGTCACAATCGAGCTCTGCGACGTCGATCAAAGCGTGCGGCGCGTAATGCACGGCATCAAGAAACACGAGGGCGCCGGCGTTGTGAGCCAGGTCGATCGCGGTCTTGAAGTCGTTAATTGTGCCGAGAGCGTTTGAAGCCGCTCCGATGGCCAGCAGTTTTGTTTTCGGACCGACAAAACGTTCGAGGTCGGCCCAGTTGAGCTGACCGGTGGCCGTGTCTATTCGCACGGTGCGAATCGTGACGCCACGTTCGAGAGCGAGTCGACGCCAGGGATCGATGTTCGCGTGATGGTCCAGCTCCGTTACTATGATCTCGTCGCCGGTTGTGTAGTCCATGCTGAGCGCACGCGAGAGATGTAGCGTGAGCGTCGTCATGTTCGCGCCAAACACGATCTCGGAAGGCGACGCATTTAAGAACTCGGCGCAAGTCTCGCGGGCATACTCGAGAGCGGCGTCTGTCTCTGCACTCGTTGGATAAGCCCAGTGTGTATTGGCGTTATGGTGATACAGGTAGTCGCTCATCTGCTCGACGACGTGACGCGGCACCTGAGTACCGCCCGGTCCGTCGAAATACGCCACGCGATAGTTGTTGTGGACGCGTTCGAGAGCGGGGAAGTGTTTTCTGATTTCGGCAACTGCTGAAACTTGTGTAGTTGGTTGCAGGGTAGTGGATGACATCGGGGCTCATGATAAAGCTCCTCACCACCAGGACACAAAGACACGAAGCGGGAATCAATTCTTGTGACTTTGTGCTTGCACGGTAAAGAACGTGCGTTTCCAGTTTTCAGGCTGTGGAGTTTCTGTCACAGCATTGACCCGCCCAACACTCGCACTTAATATCTGGGCCACACACGCTAACTTGTTGGCAATTGCATTGCCCCGCAATTCCCTGCAATCCAAACATCAGCCGGAGTGCGCACAAGTACGGCCAGCGAGTGTACGTTAGAACAAGGAGGAGTTCTTAATGTCCCGATTTGGCAAGTGGGTTTTCTCAATAGCCGCAATAGTAGTATTCGCCGGCGCAACAGTGCGGGCCGATACGATTACCGTTACGGGTGTTGATTCTGGCCAGTTTTCAACCGCAACAGTTGTTTGTGAGTTTAACTCTGCAACAAATACTTTCACCTTTACAGTCACGAATACGTCAGCAATTACGCAGCCCGGATCAACGTCAACGATTACAGGTATTGGCTTTGACTTGCCACCGGCTGGCAACGCGAGTCCTTCAGGACTGAATGGTTTTACCGGCATGCAGGCGCCGAGCTTGTCTGCGAATTTCACTTTTTCAGATGCAGACGTAGGGAACGTGCCACACGGCTTTAACTCAGCAGTGTTGGACTTTGCGTTCATTACGGGCAATTCAGGTAACTTCAACGGCGGCTCGGTAAATGATGGTTTGTTACCGGGCGAGAGCGCTTCGTTCACAGTTTCCGGAGCAGCATTTACTGGGTTTACTGAGGAACAGATCTGCAATGCGATCTTCGTCAGGTTCCAGAACGTGCCGCTTGCAGGAGGCAGCGAAGGCAGCGACGTAGGAGTGGCAGGTGACCCTGGTGATCCGATACCGGAGCCATCATCGATCATGTTACTCGGCAGTGCGTTACTTGGATTGGGTGGATACGCTCGCCGCAAACTTAAGCAGCGCAAGTAGCCACAAAAATTAGCCACAGATAAACACGGATCGCATATACGGATAAGAAAATCCGTGTATGCAATCCGTGTTTATCCGTGGCCACTCACTTGCGTTTCCAGCGGACGCCGTCTTTGGTGTCTTCGAGGATGATGCCGCGGCTGGAAAGCTCGTCGCGGATCTCGTCGGCACGTCTGAAGTCGCGACGCCGGCGCGCCTCCTGGCGTTCGTCGATCAGTGACTGAACCTCGCTATCGAGCATCTCGCGTTTTTGCTCGCCGAAAATATTCAGCACTGTGTCGATGCGATCGATCGCGGCGAGCAACTCGCGCTGATCCTCCGCTTTCACCTGTTTGCGCGCGAGCGCTGTGTTTACTTCGCGCGAAAGATTGTGAACCGCTGCGAGCGCGATCGACGTGTTGAGATCGTCGTCCATGCCCGCTTCGAATTCGCGCAACGCTCGCGTCGCGGCTTCGGAAAGTTTCTCATTTTTACCCGGCTCGGTTTTGGCCTCGCTTAAACGCGCGCGAAAGTCGCGCAGGCTCGCCACCGTTTTCTCCGCTCCGGAAAGAGCATCGAACGTAAAGTTCAACTGCTTGTTGTAGGGAACACTCAAAAGAAAGTAACGAATCGCAGCGGCCGAAAAACCTTTCGCCGTAATGTCGCGGAAGGTGTAGTAGTTGCCCTTCGACTTCGACATCGTTTCGCCGTCGACTTTCAGATGTTCGAAGTGAATCCAGTAGCGCACGAACGGTTTCCCGGTCGCGCCTTCACTCTGCGCGATCTCGTTTTCGTGGTGTGGAAAGACGAGATCGATGCCGCCCGCGTGAATGTCGAAGGTTTCGCCGAGATACTTCATCGACATCGCCGAGCACTCGATATGCCAGCCTGGTCGACCGCGACCAATCGACGCATCCCACGCCGGTTCTGTTTCCGTGGCGGGTTCTTTCCAGAGCGCAAAGTCGCGCGCGTCTTCTTTGTCGTACTTGTCTTTCGCGATTCGTTCACTGGCGCCGGCGATGTTTCCGGCAAAGTTGATCTTCGAGAGTTTGCCGTACTCGGGAAACGACGCGATGCGGTAATAGATCGAGTCGTCGGATCGATAGGCATGACCTGAGGCGAGTAGCTTTTCGATCAGTTCCACCATTTCGGGAATGTGGCGCGTCGCGCGCGGAACGACTTCGGGACGTTCGTTACCGAGCGCATCAAAGTCTTCCCACAGAGCATCGATGTAGATGGCGGTGTAGTCGTCGATACTGAGGCCGGCTTTTTGCGACTCTGCGATGATGCGGTCTTCCACGTCGGTGATGTTCATCACGTGGGTGACTTTGTAACCTTTGAACTTCAGGTAACGGCGGAGGATGTCAGCGGCGACGGCGCTGCGGAAGTTTCCGATGTGACCGTAATTCCAGACGGTTGGACCGCAGTAATAGAAGCCGACCTCGCCTTCTTTCATCGGGCGGAACTCGTCGACGCTGCCGGTTAGTGTGTTGCGAAATCTAAGCATGTGCCACAGATTAACACGGATTTTTAGCGGATACTTCGTGAGAATCCGTGGTTAAAAATGTTTCCAGCCGCCGGGCTTAAGTTCCCAGGTTCTGGAGCCCTCCGCGATCTTTACGCCTTCGCTGGCGTTTGTGATTTCGCCAATGCGTTTGATCTCAACGCCGTCAACGCGACGTGGCAGCCGCGGCATGTCTTCGGGTTTTACTGTGAAGAGCAACTCGAAATCCTCGCCTCCGTGTAGCGCGAGTTGCAGCGGATCGAGCGCGCGACGGCCACACAACTCGGTCACATAATTGTCGATCGGCAGTAAAGCTGAATCGATCAACGCTCCTGCATGGCTGGCCACGCACAAGCGATTGAGATCAGACGAAAGACCGTCACTGAGATCGATCATCGCGGTGGCGAGACGTTCCTCGCCGAGAACAATTCCCCATCCGACGCGTGGTTCCGGCCGCAATTGGCGCAGCAGTATGTGATCGAGTTTTTGCGAATCCTCGTCGGCAAGATTCTGTTCGGCTAAATGTGCGCCGCGTTCGATCAGTCGTAATCCGGCAGCCGCTGCGCCAAGTGAGCCCGTGACAAAGATCTGATCGCCGGCACGGGCGCCGGATCGCATCACCGCCGTTCCTGCTGCACACTCGCCCAGGACGACTGAATCGATCACGAGACGCTCATGCGTCCGCGACGTATCGCCGCCAATCAACTGCACACCGTAATGATTTGCGAGATCCAGCAAGCCATCGTAAAGCAGCTCGACAAAATCAGTCTGCCAAACGTCCTCCGAGACGCCGATCGAGATCAACGACCAAAGTGGTCGTGCTCCCATCGCTGCAATATCGGAAAGCGAAACGGCGAGTGCTTTATGGCCCAACAGGTACGGCGGTGTGGTAGTGCGCCTGAAGTCAATGTCTTCGACAAGCAGATCGGCAGTGATGACTGTTTCTTTGCCGGCGCCGCCGCGAAAGACCGCAGCATCGTCCCCGATGCCCGCCCTCAGTGAGTCTGATGTTGAAGCGACTCGCTGCCGGAGTGAATCAATGAAATCGAATTCGGTTTTTTGAGTGGCGGGTTGTTCGTGCTCGTCTCTCATCTTCAAAGATTACGACGAAGCGAATCAAGACCTGCTTCGATAGTTTCGATCGAAGTGGAAAAAGAAAAGCGCAAGTGACTTTCACCGTGCGCGCCAAACACGATGCCGGGCACAGTCGCCACTTGCGCGCGATTCAGCAAAGCCTCGGCAGCTTCACGGCTGTCTTTGTTGATGCGGCTCACGTCGGGAAAAGCGTAAAACGCGCCGGCGGGTGAAGCGCAGTGTAATCCGATCTCGTTTAAACCGGAGAGGAGCAGATCGCGTCGCTGGCGATATTGGTTTCTGATCTCCGCAAGCACCGCCGTATCGATAGTCAGTGCAGCAACGCCGGCCCACTGCGTCGGCGTCGACACGCCATTTGAAGAGTAGAGCGTGGCCTTCTTGAGTCCCGTCATCCACGGCTCGGTTGCGACTGCGTAACCCAGGCGCCATCCCGTCATCGCGTACGACTTGGAAAAAGTGAAACACGTGATCGTGCGTTCAAACATTCCTTCGAGTGAAGCGATCGAGAAATGTTGACCGTCGTAAACAAGATCTTCATACGCTTCGTCGGCGACGACGACGAGATCGCGCTCCTGTACAAATGCGGCAACTGCTCGCGCCTCTTCCGGCGTGAAGACTACGCCGCTCGGATTCTGTGGCGTGTTGTAATAGATCGCGCGAGTTCGATCTGTCGCATAGCGTGTGAGCGTTTGTTGAAATCCCAACTCGCGTGCTTCGTCTGTCGGGACGAGAACGCTGCGACCCTGGCAGTGCGCGACGAGATCTTTGATCGGTGTCCAATACGGCGAAAAGAGCAGCACTTCGTCGCTCGGATTTACGATTGATTGGAACGCGCCGAACAAAGCCTGCATGCCGCCATTAACGACGATCACGTCCTTCGACTCTGCGGGAATGCCGTTGCGATTGCGTAGTTTGTCGGCGATTGCTTCGCGCAGTTCGGGGATGCCGGATGAGGGAGCGTAGCGAGTTTGATTGTCGTCGAGCGCGCGCTTCATCGCGTCCTTCACCACGTCGGGTGTGGGCATGAAAGGTTCGCCGCCTTCGAACTGGTAGACGGTGGCGCCCTGATCGCGCAGTTCCATGATCCGGTTACGTAGCCTGACGATATCGGAAAATCCGACCTGCTCGAGTCGGGAAGCCAGGCGAAGCACCGTTGGCGAGGTTGTCACTGTATGGATTCGTTTCCTTCCGGCTTTGTGTGTGGGAAGGCGGATTATAGCTTGAGGGTTCGGGTGAGTCCAATGAGTACACAGAGCTAAGCCAATACCTTTAAGAAAAAGTTTTAAGTCAGAGGCGCTAAGTGTAAGTGTTGACACGTTAAACTCCGCACGAGTAACATGTTTGGCGTCGCACGAAGATTGGCGAACTCGCCAAGCATCTTTCCAGCTTTCAACGCCCGATAACGAGAGCCAACTCCAAAACCAGTCGAGGCTTGAGCCGATGAGTCGTCCCGCTGTAGCCATACCCGAAAAGCTGTTCTTCAAAATCGGGGAAGTTTGCGAGCTCGCGGGCGTGCAGGCGCACGTCTTGCGCTACTGGGAATCGGAGTTTCCCATGCTCGCACCGCAAAAGAACCGCGCCGGCCAACGTGTCTATCGCAAGCGCGACGTGGAAATGGCGCTCCGCATCAAGGAACTGCTTTACGAAGATCAGTACACGATTGCAGGCGCAAAGAAGCGGCTCACAAATGAACTTCGCGGCGGTGGCAAACTGAAAATAGTTGCCGCTGAGGAAGACGGCCAACCGGAAAGCGCGCCCGAGGAATTCAACAACGAAAGCGAACTGCTTCCACCACCAACGCCTACCTACACGAGCGCAGTGGCGCCGCGCACTGCGGAAGAGCGACAAGGATTGAAACAACTCGCCTCCGAACTGCGCGAACTGCTGGCCCTACTCGAGCAGCAGGAAATCAAAGGCCGAACCAAGCCACAATAAGGCACAAAAATCACAAACGAAGAATGAAATACTCGTTCAATAACTGAGAATTCCTTTGTGCTTTTGGCGCCTCTTTGTGGCTCAGTTTGACATTTGTTCTTTGGCACGATACTAAATCAGGGACACGGGACGTGGCGCAGCCTGGTAGCGCGCACGCTTGGGGTGCGTGAGGTCGCGAGTTCGAATCTCGCCGTCCCGACCATTTCTATCAACCATTAACGGCTGCCAGCTTTGGCAGCCGTTCTGCTGTTGTAAAAGATTTGTGGTAAACATTTTCCTGCAACACTCGCACGGCTTCCACAGCCGCTCGTTTAGCCCGATCTGTGGCGTGTGTGTATCTGCGCGTGGTTTGCGGATCAGAGTGCCCCATTAGCGAAGCGATAGTGGCCTCACTGCAACCCGCCTCTGCGAGCCTCGTGCCGAACGTGTGACGCAAGTCGTGCCAATGCAGATCACGAATTCCCGCTATCCGACAAGCAGTCCCAAACGCCTTCTTGAGATCGGTGTAAGGCTTCTTTGTCTTTGGATTGATGAACACGTAATCGGAGCCGTTGGATTCAGACCGGAGCACAAGCAGCGTGTTTCTAACGTCCTCATTCATCGGGACTCCGTAATCTTTCCCCGTTTTTGAATTTGGCACATAAATCACATCACGCTGGAAATCAACTTTCTCCCATCGCAAATTCAATTGATCGCCTCGCCTCATTCCCGTGCCTATTGCCACGGTTACAAGAGGTCGTAAATGCTTGCGGCGACCATTGAGGATTGCGAATAGCTTTGGTTCTTCTTCATCCAACAGGTAGCGCACCCGCTTATTGTTTTCCGGCAACCACGGTATATCTCGACACGGATTTGAATGGGTGATGCCGTACTTGATCGCGAGTGAAAAGATTTTGGAGAGTATTCCTAGTTCTCGGTTAATGGTCGAGGGCTTTCGGGTGTTTCCGTTTTCCAGTAGCGCCTCACGTCGCTCCTTCTTGTACTTTTCGATCAGCAGCGGTGAGATCTGAGCAAATGTCTTGCCCTTAAAACATTTGCTCTCACAAATGAACGAGAGTTTATATTTGTCGTTGCTCTTGAATGAGCGTTTGTTCTCCATCGCCCAAGGCTTGTAGACCTCTTCAACGAACTTTCCGAAATCCTTGTTTCCGGTTGGTCTACCGTATCGGCCTTCATAAACATCTTG
>DASVGE010000083.1:0-3332 GCA_036379695.1 Pyrinomonadaceae bacterium
CCAGCGCGAGCCCGTCACCCGGACAAACGGCTGATACTGCCACCGCCTCCTCTCGAAACTACTGGACTAACTTCCGCGGACCACGGCGCGACGGCAAGTACGACGAAGCCGGCGTAACGACAAACTGGCCCGCCAGCGGCCTGCCTGTTCTTTGGAAACAGCCAGTGGGCGTCGGACATGCTTCATTCGTCGTGGCAGACGGCAAGGCTTACACGATCGAGCAGCGACGAAATCAGGAAGTCGTTGCTGCGTACGACATCAACAACGGCCGCGAGCTCTGGACGCAAAAGTGGAACGCCGAATACAACGACTCGACCGGCGATGGTCCACGCGCAACGCCGACCTGGGATCAGGGTCGCGTTTACGCGCTCGGCGCAACCGGCGAGTTGCGATGTCTCGACGCCAACAACGGCTCAGTGATCTGGGGCAAGAATATTCTGACTGAAAACCAGGCGGAGAACTTGCAGTGGGCGCAGACTGCGTCGCCACTCATCGTCGACGACAAAGTGATCGTTCTTCCCGGTGGCGCCAATGGTAAATCTGTTGTCGCTTACAACAAGAACACTGGCGCTCCGGTTTGGAAAGCGCTCAATGATACTCAAGCCTACGTTTCACCAATGCTCGTCGAACTGGGTGGACGCCGGCAGATTCTCGTCGTCAGTTCGTCCCGCGTGGTCGGTCTGGCGCCGGAGAATGGCAAGTTGCTTTGGAGCCATCCGTGGGATACGGATATGGGCATCAACGTCTCACAACCGATCGTGGTCGATCGTAATCGTTTCTTCATTTCGTCAGGTTATGGAAAGGGCGCCGCGCTGGTTGAGATAAAAGGTGGCGGCGACAGTTTCACCGCTTCCACGATCTGGGAAAACAAGAATATGAAGAACAAGTTTAATAGCTCGGTTCTTCATAACGGCTACGTCTACGGACTCGACGAGGGGATTCTGGTTTGTTTGAACGTGAACACCGGCGAGCGCAAGTGGAAAGACGGGCGCTACGGCTACGGCCAGCTCATTCTCGCCGGAAACCACTTGATCGTGTCGAGCGACAAAGGCGAGCTTGCACTCGTGAAGGCCTCACCGGATGGATACAGCGAAGTCGCGCGCTTTCCGGCACTGGAAGGTCAGACGTGGAATTATCCGGCGATTGCCAGTGGGCGATTGCTGGTGCGCAACTCGAACCAGATGGCCGCGTACGATATCTCCGCGAAATAGGCCACAGATAAACACGGATTTTAAATACAGATCAGCGCAGATCTGTATTTAAAAATCCGTATCATCTGTGGTTACTGCTTTGTGAAGATCCGCTTCGCCTCGAATGAACCATTCGGATTGTCGATGTACATATCGACAACCAACTCACCACCTGACAAGGTCCACTTCCGCACCGTCTGCGTCTTGACTGTACCTTTGGGAGTTTCCGCTGTCGTTACATCAGTCACCTGAATGCCCTTGTCGCCCGGCAGCCACGTGGCTGTTCGTTTGCCGGTGGGCACTGGTTGGTTCGGAGGTACCGTCGGCGTGAAGTCATACTCCTTGCCGTCAAGCACATAAGTATCTTTCACCGTGCGTTCATTGTTGGGTTGAATGATCTTGGTTTCCAGTTCGATCCGATCGTCTTTTTGCGTGATGGTGAGGATTTGCTTCATGTCCCGCGGTAGACCATAGCTACGCCCTTGATCCAACGTCCAGGTGCCACTGAAGTTTGGTTTCGTTGCGGCGAGGGCGATTGCGGAAAGCGCTATGATCGCAGCCGCCATCAACAAGATTTTTCTTGTCATGTCTGTGCTCCTTTTAATTGCGAACTCTTAACCAGTGAAAGTAGCGGTCCCGTCATGAATGTCGTTACGAGTGCCATCAAAACCATCATTGCGAAGATTCGTCCCGACAGAATGCCGAGATCATACCCGATATTGAGTACAACCAGTTCAACTAATCCTCTCGTGTTCATCAGCACGCCGATTGAGAACGACTGCGACCAGTTCATGCCCGTCCAACGGCTCATCAGCATGCTGCCGCCGAGCTTGCCCGCGATAGCGACGAGAATGATTACTCCACACCACAGCCACCCTTCCAAATCGTTCAGCAGACCGATCTGCGTGCGTAGCCCAGTGAATGCAAAAAAGAGCGGCAGCAGTGCGTAAGAACCAAACGCCTCGAGCTTGTCCTTGAGAAAGATCCGAAATTCTGTTGACGGCGGCATCACCACGCCGGCCAGGAACGCGCCGAACAAAGCGTGAATGCCGATGATCTCCGTCGTCAGCGCGCAGGCAAGAACAAACGCCAGAATAATCGGGATCAGTCGCCGTCGATGAAGTTGCGAATCGGGCTCTTTGATCACTCGCGCCAGTTGTGGTCGAACGAGGAAAACCATCGCCGCGGCAAACACGAGTGTTAAGCCGACGGTAATGGCTGACGACGATATACCTGTCGATTTCACCAGCGCTATCACGAGGGCCAGGATGCACCAGGCGGTGACATCGTCGACGGCGGCACAGGTGATAGCGATCGATCCGAGCGTGGTTTGCGTCAGCCCGCGGTCTTCCAAAATCCGGGCCAGCACCGGAAAGGCGGTGATGCTCATCGCAACCCCGATGAATAACGCAAATGCATTGAAAGAGGTTCCTGCCGGCGCCAGTCCCCGGTAAAGAAAAAGTGAAAGTGCAGCGCCGAGCAAAAAGGGAACGACGATGCTGGCGTGGCTGATCATCACCGCCGCCGATCCTTTTTCTCGTAGCTGTCGTACGTTCACCTCCATGCCGACGATGAACATGAAGAGCACGACACCGATTTGACTCAACAGCCGTAGTGTTTCGAGTGACGAAGCAGGAAAGAGAAAGTCGAGCGCGGGCGGATAAATCAATCCCAGCACCGACGGGCCCATCACGATGCCCGCAATCATCTCGCCCATCACCGGTGGTTGACGCAAGCTACGGAAGAGTCTGCGAAACAGACCCGCCATGATCAGGATGACAATGATCTGCAGCAACAGAATGCTGAGAGGTGTCCTGAAGTTTTCCCAGAAGACTCCGGCGGATGATGCTGGAGGGGTTGGTTGTGGTCTTGCAACAGCGCCGGCGGGGCCTGCGGGCTGTAGGTCCGATCCAACGGCGAGGACCAGCCAAACGCCGCCCACAAAAATCAGGATCAGCAGGAAGTACGGTAAATAGTGGCGGGCCTGCGAAAAAGTGAATCCGGATTGTCGGGACATCGACTCTCTATACAACGCACCATGACTAGTGCGCAACCTAGTCTGCAAGTGACGCGTAGTAGATTGAGCGTCTCTTTGGAGTGCGGTGCCTTGGCACCGCTTTGGCCGGCCCGGGAAACATTGGC
>DASVGE010000084.1:0-42716 GCA_036379695.1 Pyrinomonadaceae bacterium
GGCTTCGCCGCCCGATGTGAGGCAAGGCTATGCCTTGCCGTCAGGCTTTTAAAATAATGTTCGGGGCTAAGCCCCCGGTTCGGCCTTGGCCCATAAGTCCTTAGGGCAGAGCCCGAACCGAGGGCATAGCCCACTACTACGAGGGGTGCTTACGGCAAGGCATAGCCTTGCCTCACATCGGGCGGCGAAGCCGAAGCGAAGCGCGCCAAATCACTTTGTGCAAAGCTTCTGCCAGACGCCGCTGATCGTCTGTGTCAAAACCTTACTGGTGATTGCGGTGGTCTTCGCCCTTCTTCATGCTGGTAGATCTAATGTCAGGCTTTTAAAATAATGTTCGGGGCTAAGCCCCCGGTTCGGCCTTGGGCCCATGAGTCCTTAGGGCAGAGCCCGAACCGAGGGCATAGCCCACTACTACGAGGGGGGCTAACGGCAAGGCATAGCCTTGCCTCACATCCGGCGGCGAAGCCGAAGCACATCGGGCGGCGAAGCCGAAGCACATCGGGCGGCGAAGCCGAAGCGAAGCGCGCCAAATGACTTTTTGTGCAAAGCTTCTGCCAGACGCCGCTGATCGTCTGTGGTCAAAACCTTACCGGTGATTGCGGCGGTCTTCGCCCCTTCTTCATGCTGGCAGATCTAATGTGAACACTGCCGCCAATGGCTTTGCCTCAAAAGTCAGAAATCATTCTTGGATCGGGTCAGTACAGGGAGCGGTAGCGACCTGGTCGAACCACAGGAGTCAAAATTCTTAGGAAAATATCGCATGCTGATCACCGACCAGGTCGCTACCGCTCCCTGTCCTGACCCGATCCAAGAGTGACTCCGACTTTTGAGGCAAAACTGCCGCCAACAACATGAAAACGAGTAACAGGGAAATTGCTTAAAACGATGAAATGAGCCCTGTTAAAACTGACAGTCACAACCCTTTCCTACTTGATCTTTAATTCTCCGATCTGTGCGGGATGCCGCGACTGCCATACCGGGACCATGTCTCATGAACTGGGTTACTCGCTATCGAATCAAACTTTATCTTCGTAACTCGATCTGGATCCTGCCGGTGCTGAGCATTGCTGCCGGGCTGCTGTCAGTGGTGCTCTTGAATCGACTCGAACTCGCAATGGGTTGGAGAATGGATCTCGATCCTGACACCGGCCGCACTGTAATGAGCACGATAGCGGCGTCTATGTTCACGCTGGTGGCTATCTCCTGCTCAGCAGTTCTGCTGTTGGTCCAACTTGCCAGCGCGCAATTGACACCGCGAATCATTGCACTCGTTTATCGCAGTAGTGTCAGAAAACTTTCAATATCGCTGTTTACTTTCACTTTTACGTTTTCGGTAGCAGTGCTGGTGCGCATCGAAGATCACGTGCCACTGCTTACGGGGCACCTCGCGGCCTACCTCTTCCTTATAAACCTGGCTCTTTTTCTCCATTTTATCGATAGCATGGGCAAGACTTTACGGCCGAGCGCAGCACTCCGGAATGTTGCACTCGCCGGTCGTGAGGTGATCCGCGATGTTTATCCGGAGCAGTTGCACGCGGCGGAGTCACGATTGCCAAAGCCCGTCATGACTCTGAACGGCGATCGGCATCGCGTCGTTCTTAACAAGACTGACGGAGTGATTCTCGCGTTCGACCTGAAGGGATTGGTTGCACTCGCTGCGCGCTCAAACTGCCTGATCGAGTTGATACCGGAAGTCGGTGACTTTACGGCGGCCGGTGATCCCTTGTTTCGAATTTATGAAGGTGGCGATGGTCTGAAAGACGACGACTTGCGGGGTTCGATAGCGCTGGGCCAGGAGCGAACTTTGGAACAGGATCCAATGTTTGCGTTCCGAATCATTGTTGATATCGCTTCCAAAGCTCTTTCGCCGGCCATTAACGATCCCACTACGGCCGTCTTGTCCATCGATCAGATTCACCACCTGCTGCGGGACATCGGCCAGCGCCATTTGATGGACGGACGAGGCACCGATGGTGGAGGTCACTTGCGATTCATCTATCGCACCGCCGACTGGGAAGATTTTGTCCATCTCGCCGTCACCGAAATCAGGCAATACGGCCGCGACAGCGTTCAAGTCATGCGTCGCCTGAAAGCAATGCTTGAAAATTTGATCGAGACTTTGCCTGAGCAACGCGCACCGTTGCTGCGCAAGGAGCTGCGCCTCCTGGCATCATCATCGAAGCGCATGTTTCCCGAGCTGGATGATCAGATTCTGGCGGATACGGGCGACCTGCAAGGCATGGGTGGGGGCAACACCGAAAGACAGCGAACACCAGTGCGATCGAGCGCGACAACCCGGTAAGTAGTTCTCGGCGGCCCTCTTCAAAGCTCTGCGATTTCTGCGTTGAAATCCCCTCGACACCGAGAAACGAGATGAATCTTTACCCGCTGGACACGTTTCCCTATGAGTTCCCTGGCCGAGAGATACGAATAAATTTCGAGATCACGGAGTTACGGCTATCTGTCCGTTCTCTGACTTTCCTGATTTTGCCGCCATCAGACTCGAGTACGTGCCAAACGAACGTTGCATCGAGCTCAAGAGTCTGAAGCTATACATTAATTCGTTTCGTCAGGTGAAAATCAAAAGCATAATTACTTCGTCATACCCGTTACAAAAGTGTAGAGCAGCGAGTGATGGCTCGCTGCTCTTTGCGTCAACTCGCGAGTCAGTGATGAATAACGATGCTACCACCGCCGAGTGCGGTCGTTGGATCGTCGCTGTCGGGTGCGTTGAGCTGGTTGTCATAGATCAGGCCGCTGTTATCGCTCCAGATCCTGATCCGGAACTTGTCAACGCCGTCTCCGCCCGGTTTATCACCATCAATGCACGTCAGCATGAAACGATAACTGCCGCCGCCGTTGATCGTGCCGGTGCCTTTGTACTGCGCTTTCTTGCCGCCCGAGACCACCAGCCACTCGTAGCTTGTGCTCTTGAAGTTCAAACCACCGGTCTTGAACTGAAACTCAGTATTGCCGGTCGGCACACTCGCGCCGTTTTGATACTTCGAGACGAAGCCAAACGTGGCCTTGCCCTTCAGAGTCGGCATCGGCGCAAACGCGCCTGCCGGTGAATTGATCCAGCCGCCTCCCGTCACCCAGCCACCGTTCGGATCGTAGATCACTACAAACGCCGGCAAGTTGTTCACGGTTGTAGCCGTGCCTGGCAGATTGCCGTTGTCAGTAACGGTCAGCGACACGTTGTAAACGCCGGGCTCATTGAAGGTGTAGGTAGTGTTGGCCGTGCCAGGCGTTGAACCTGAAGGCTCGCCGACGGTGGCCGGTTGAGTAATCGATTCGAAGTGCCATTCAGCAGTGTGAGTATCACCTGTATCGTCGGTGAAAGTTCCCGTAAAGCTAACAGGGGTACCGACAGCGTAGATTGAACCGCCGGCTGGTCCGGTGATGGTCACGACCGGCGGGTTGTTGACTACTGGTGCATTGCCATAACGGACCACTAAGAAGTTTATCAGGAAAGACTGAGTATCAGGGTCAAAGCGACCATTGCCGGAACCCGCAGCTACAATCTTACCATCTGACTGGAGTGCTACTGCCGCACCAGTGGAGATGTCTGCTACCGGTGTGATTACCGAGCCACTGTTGCCAAAGGTAGCGTCTGGCGAACCGTCATCGTTGTAACGCTTCACCTCGAGAGCGGGGCCCGTTCCGAAATCGATCTGTCCCGCAGCTACGATCTTGCCGTCTGTTTGTAATGCCACTCCGTTGAGGACTTCAGAGTCCGTCTCGGTAATCGTTCGAGTCACAATCCCATCACTATCGAAGCTCGTATCGAGTGAACCATCGGTATTGTAACGCGCGATTACAGGAACAGCATTTAAGGCCTGATTATTGGTCGTTCCTGCGACTACGATTTTTCCATCGGCCTGGATCGCGAGGTCATTAGCTGCATCCGTCTGGTCATTTATGTTCGTAAAAACGATGCCGCCAGTTCCGAAGCTGCTGTCGAGCGACCCGTCGGTGTTGCAACGTACGACTACGAAGTCGATACTTGAACCTCCAGCTTCGCCCTGGCCCACAGCGACAATCTTACCGTCGGATTGCAGGGCAACGGCGTTGCCAAATTCCGGCATAGAACCGACTGCTTGGGGGACGAGGAATATCCCATCACTATCAAACGAATCATCGAGCGAGCCGTCTGAGTTGAAACGGGCCAGAAGCAAGAATGGGGAGAACGCGTTGACATCAATACTGTTTCCGGTAATGACTATTTTACCGTCAGATTGCAGCACGACATCTTCGGCAGAGGCGAAATCGAGAGTAAACAGTGAGGTGATACCGCCGCTGCCAAACGAGGAATCGAGCGAGCCGTCAGCGTTGTAACGCACCATTCTAATTTCAGCGGTAGCGCCAGAGGGAACTGTACCTTCGCCCACGACAACGATTTTGCCATCCGGCTGAATCGCAACGGCACGTGCGAAGCTGTGGCGTTCAAATGAGGTTATGACCTTGCCGCCAGTTCCGAATGTCGCGTCAAGCGAGCCGTCCGGATTGTAGCGGGTTACCAGGAAGTCAATCAGGTCGCTTTGTGTTTCTCCGATAACTACGATCTTGCCGTCAGACTGAATCGCAAGGTCCTTACCCAAGTCAAAATCATTAACGCTAGTGGTGACGATGCCGTCGCCATCGAACGTAGGATCGAGATTGCCGCCTGAAGGTGGCGGCGGAGCCGCTATCACAGTCCATAGCGCGACACTGCATGACAGCGCGAGCAAAGCCAACAGCGGCAGTAACGAAGGATAAAGCAAACGACGCACGCCGGTGCGCCGCATAGATCTTTGTGGTGTATACATAAATTGTTCTCCTGGGCAGTGCGGCGGGCGAAACCGCGGATAATGAATGAGGGGCCATGAGGACGTCGATTCAATCCACTAGTGCAGCGTCGTTCTCAGACCGAACACGTTATTAAAAACCTCGATTGCTCTGCGATACGTGGGAGCGAATGGCAATGAGGTTCTCGTATGACGCACTCGTTTGCGCAAACCGCATTCCTATGGAAAATCGATTTCAGGCAGGTAGTTTCTGCGGCTATTCGCGGAAACTGTGACTATGCGCAGATCAAGCGACGAAAGGGTGGCAGGGCCGAAACCTATTGTGGATATTCACGCAACCGTGTGAAAATTTTCGCTGAGGCCGGGCAAGTATTTTCTCGGCGGCCCTCCTTTAGTTTCAGTTTTTCTATCCGCAGATTACACAGATTAAGTTAATGAATCTGCGTCATCTGTGGACAAAGACCCCAACTTAGGGCAACTATCCCCCTCTCCGGGATTGCGCACGGAAATTCGAGTGGGTGTATACTACGTGCCGCAATTAGCTGAGCCCTCGGCCAAACGGTTTGCCAAAACCAGCATCTCCCCGCAGGTGTTTTCCCCCACGCACTCGACGTCGCGGGAGTTGCTAAATTCCCACGCTCGGCTTGAGTGCAGTAATGAGATGTTCCCCTGCTTCCCTCGCTAAAAAGGTCAGACTCTGTGGTGGTGTGCCCTTCCACAGGCGGACGTTATTGCTGGTCCGCTGCTCATCAATCTCTAAGCAAGCACTGCTGTTTATCTGTTTAAGCGCCGCATTCCTCATCCCTGCTGTTGAAGCTGGGGCCCAGGAGCAGACTCGGCGCATTCTGATCTTTACGGCTTACCAACCCAGTTACCCGGCAGTAAACCTGCTCACTCAGACCATCACCTCGACGATTAGGAATGGCTCAAGCGGCCGCGTGGAATTCTTCTACGAGTTCCAGGAGAACTTCAGGATTCCCAATTCCAAGTACGAACAGGAGATGGTTAGCTACATGAAGCGCAAGTATGAAGGCGAAAACCTCAGTTTGGTTCTAGCCCTCGGCGCCCCTGCATTGGAGTTCCTGCTGAAACACGAGTCGGTTCTTTTTCCTGCCGTTCCAAAAATCTATTACTACCACGACGAAAGTGAGGAAACGGCTCGCAAATCATGGCCGCACGTGACCGGCGTCCGAGCGAATCTGGAAGCAGACAAGACTCTGGATCTGGCACTCACTCTGCTGCCTGATACGCAAAACGTTTTTGTAGTCGCAGGCAATTCTAATCAGGATCGATTCTTACTCGCCGAAGCACAGAAACAATTTCGAGCCTACGAAGAACGCCTGCGCTTTACTTACCTTACCGACCTCACCATTGACGAACTGAAAGGGAGAGTTGCGGCTCTACCTCCGAAGAGTGTGGTTGTGCTTGTATCGTTCTTCGTCGATAAGCTTGGCAACGCCTACTCGGGACCAGAGAGTGTTTCCCGCATTGCGCCCAGTGCGAATGCTCCGATATTCGGGATCTCAGAAACTTATCTTGGCGCGGGCATCGTGGGTGGAAAGCTGATGGATTTTCAGGGATGGGCAAACGCACGGGCGAACTCGCGCTTCAGGTCATGGCCGGCGCAAAGACGCAGGACATTGCACCGCAAGCACTCGCAGGCCCTACGGTCTTCGATTGGAGAGAGCTCCAACGGTGGCAGCTGGACGAACACAAACTGCCTGCGGAAGCCGTAGTCCGCTTCAGAGAACGGACGTTTTGGGAGCGCTACAAATGGTACGCATTAGCTGCCATCGCGGCGCTTCTGGTCCAGGCCGCATTGATTGCGTGGTTGTTGTTTACTCGGATACGGCGGCGGCAGGCAGAAATCGCAAGAGAGCGGTCCGTCGACGATTTGCGGCACAGTGAAGAGAGGTTTGCGAAAGCATTCCGCGCCAATCCACAACCTATGTCGCTGACCACTATACCCGAGGGACTCTATATCGATGTTAACCAGAGCTTTCTCGCCATGAGTGGTTACACGCGAGAAGAAGTTATCGGCCACACATCTGTGGAACTTAAAGTTTGGGAGACGCCGGCCGATCGTTCAGTTTTCTTTGAGGAGCTGAACAAGTCAGGATCGCTTGTTAACTACCAAATGAAGTTTCGTTGCAAAGACGGGGCATTCAGAACCTTGCTCGTAGCCACGGAGGGTCTTGAGCTCTCCGGTAGGCCATGTATGCTGGCGGCATCAAGTGACATCACGGACTTCATGCAGGCCCAGCAAGCGTTGCGAGAGAGCGAAACGCGATTTAGAAACATGGCCGACACTGCGCCGGTCATGATTTGGGTCTCGGACCAATCAAAAGCTTGCACGTATTTCAACAAGCAGTGGCTCGAGTTCACTGGCAGAGATATGGAACAGGAACTGGGGAACGGATGGACTCACGGAGTTTACCCCGATGATTCCGAACAGTGCTTAAAGACCTACAACAGCAGTTTCGATGAGAGAAAAGGTTTCGAGATGGAATACAGGCTCCGGCGAAAGGATGGACAATATCGCTGGGTACTGGACTCCGGCACCCCTCGCTTCTCGTCCGATGGAGAGTTTCTGGGTTTCATCGGTTCCACCATTGACATCACGGAACGCAAACAAGCCGAAGTGGCGTTGCAAAAAGCGCACGGAGAGTTGAATGAATTAAAGAACCAGTTGGAGGCAGAGAACATCTACCTGCAGCATGAGCTGCAACTGGATCAGGCATTCGGCGAAATCGTGGGCCAGAGCAACGCCATGAAATCCGTAATGTTCAAAGCTAATCAGGTCGCGCCTACAGACTCGACCGTGCTGATTATGGGAGAGACGGGCACGGGAAAAGAGTTGGTAGCGCGAGCGATTCATGGTGCGAGTTTGCGAAAAGATCGTCCGTTAATAAAAGTGAATTGCGCCGCTTTGTCCTCGACCCTGATCGAGAGTGAGTTGTTTGGGCACGAGAAGGGAGCATTTACCGGAGCCGTGGCACGGAAGGCTGGCCGCTTCGAGTTGGCAAATGGCGGCACGATTTTTTTGGACGAGATCGGAGAACTTCCACCCGAGTTACAAGTGAAACTTTTACGCGTGCTGCAAGAAGGTGAGTTTGAGAGGGTGGGTGGGACGAAAACCATCAAAGCGGATGTTCGGATCATCGCCGCCACTAATAAGAATCTGGAAGTTGAAGTTAAAAAAGGAGCATTCCGTGAAGATCTTTGGTATCGCTTGAATGTCTTCCCTATCACCGTTCCCCCGTTACGACAACGCAAAGAGGCTATTCCGGCTCTGACCGAACACTTCATAGCGAAATTCGCCAAAAGATCCGGTAAAACCATTACGTCGGTTTCACCCGGCGTCATGCAAACGCTACAAGCCCATTCATGGCCCGGCAATGTCAGGGAGTTGGCTAATGTGATCGAACGCGCTGTGATTCACACGCAGGGTGACGTTCTTCAGTCTGTAGGAACTCTCCAACACACGACTGAAGAGGCTGGCGTATCTCTTAAAACGCTCGAGGAAGTTGAACGGGAAGCGATTATTCTAACGTTGGAAAGCACCGGGTGGCGTATTGAGGGTCAATACGGAGCGGCGAAGATCCTTGGCCTAAACCCGAGCACGCTCCGAACGCGAATGCATAAACTCAGTATTCAACGGCGACCCGACGCGGTAGTGCCCTAATTTCAAATAATTATTTTTTTCGCCTCACCTCTTTTCGCCTCTCGTTTTACAGGATTTTCGTAATACAGCTAATTTGATAGGCTGTGCGGCATGGCTGAACAGTCTCTCACCTCTAAAACGCCCGATTCCACTCCCAGCCCAATTAAAGCGGCAGCTAGAGCACTGGTTTCAAAAAAGGCCGCCTATTATGACGGTGCTCGGCTTCATTTGGCTTGGCTACTTAGTGCTCAGACCGCAGAAACCAAAGAATGCCAAGTGAATAACTTCTGTTTCATGCCAGCATCCGGTATCAGGCGCGGGCACACTGCGACACTCCCACGTTAGCAGGATCCGACCTCTCTCCCACTCGGAACGATGCCCTAACGAATGAGGCTCAGAATCGTTAAAAGGATCGTTGTGCCAACGCCGTTGCCAGTGCTCTGTGTTGGCACGGGCGGTGCTGGCGGCGCGGGCGCTCCCGCCGTTGGTATCTCACCCGCCAAAGCTGAGACAGACAGAACACACGTAAGGATCAACGCAATACCGAGTCTTTTCATTGGAGTTTTCTCCTGTTTTTGAGAAGTTACCAGTTTACTGGTATCGGGCGATACCAGATACTGGTATTGGCAAGTAAACCAGCAAGGAAAGATTCCTTGCAAGGTAGTGGTATTGAGCACTACTATCCCGCTCGCAGTTCACAAACTTATCCTCCCAACCCACACGAAAGGCTCAAAGTCTCCATGCGGACTATTCTGGAGAAGCTGGAATTCTCTCACCTATCGGCCAACGAAAGCGCGTGGCTTCGTTGTCAGGCTGCTGTGGAACTGAAAGACAGGGGCGAGTACGACCGGGCGCGGGAAATCATGCGCCCGTTCTGGAAAAAGTTTGGCGAGCGCCCTAACACTGAAGGATTGAATCCTGACATGGCAGCCGAACTATTGCTACACGTCGGCATCCTCACGCGATGGATCGGCAGCAAGAATCAAATCAGTGAAGCACAAGACACGGCGAAGGATTTAATCAGCGAGAGCATAGGTTTGTTCGAGTCTCTAGGAGACTTTCGGAGAGTCCCGGCAGCACGGGCTGAGTTAGGCTTTTGCTACTGGTGGGCTGGAGCACTGGACGAAGCCAGGATCTATCTCACCGAAGCACTCGAAAAGTTAACCATTGAAAGCAACACGCGAGCTAACGCGCTTATCTTTCTGGCGATTGTAGAATGGTCATCTTCACGCTACAGCCAGTCTCTCAAAGTGCTGAATGATAACTCTGCTTTGTTCAAGAAAATTCCTAATCCGACTCTCAAAGGTGCATTTCACAATCAGCGAGCAATGGCGCTTCGCAAGTTGATCACGGCAGAGAACAAAGCCGACTACTTCCGGCGCATCGTAAAGGAGTATGAGCAAGCAGAGCACTACTTCACACTGGCCCACAATAAACCATTCCGTGCTGATGTAAAAAACAACGTCGCCTATGTGCTAATGAAAATGCGCCGCTTCAAAGAGGCGCACCAATACCTAGACGAAGCACGGCGACTGGCAACGTACATCAAAGACAAAGCCGCGTTGGCGCAAATAGATGACACGTTGGCGCAACTGTTAATCGATCAAGGGAAGTTGAAAGAAGCGGAAACGGTAGCGCGTAGCGCAGTCAGGAGACTCAAGAGAAGCGGACTTCCAGTGCTCTTAGCTGATTCATTGATCAATCACGGGATCGCACTGGCGAGGCTTGGCAGGAGAGAACAGGCACGATTCACTTTTCAGAACGCCGTTGAAGTGGCGCACGACACGGGCGCGTTGAACAAAGCGGGAATAGCCGCGCTCACGATGATTGAGGAAATAGACGAACTCCCGCCTGATGTTTTGGCCGCTGGCTACGAGCAAGCAGACGAGTGGTTGGCAAACTGTTTCAGCCAAAACTTGCTAGTGAGATTCAAAACAGTAGGCGTAAAACTGGCGAGAGAACTACGGCGCGAGCGCAAACCAGACGCGGCTCTGCTTTTCAATAAGAGACTTTCGTTGCCGGATGAAACCGCAAAAGTCGAAGCCGAAATGATTAGTGAGGCACTGGCAAATGCAAACGGGCTAATTACTAAAGCCGCACATCAACTGGGAATGCGCTATCAATCACTGGCGTTCATCCTCGAAACCAGGCATCCCGACTTACTCCCACAACGCTCTCCGATACATCGACGCAAACGAAGGAAATAAATAGCAGGAACGAACACCGTGCCATAGACTGCAAATTTGGCATGACCTCAGATTTCAAATTAGGGCTCTACCCACGACGCAGAGGTAACGCGCTAAAAATTCCCCAGCCTGTGGAGATTCACTCACCATTCGCTAAACGCGAACCCGCGAAATACAGCGGGTTGCACTCTTCAATGTCGTAACGTAACTAATTTCAACGATTTACCTCACCATCACTGGATGGTGGCTGTGTGCACGGTATTTGCGATTAGCTCAGGAGCAGCATTTGCCTGCTCATGCGAAAAGACGTTCCTTTACGGTTAATGGAGGATTCATGAAACGCCCCCGTATCATTCTTGCAGATGATCATACTCTCCTTTTGGACGCCTTAAAGAAGCTAATCGAACCTGAATTTGAAGTCGTTGGAACGTTTACGAATGGCCTCAGTTTGATGGAAGCAGCCCCTCAGCTCAATCCCACCGCGGTCGTATTGGATATCAGTATGCCACTCATGAACGGCTTGACGGCGGGACAGGAGCTCAAGCAAAAGCTACCGCTGGTAAAGCTCGTCTACATAACGATGAGCGAGGATCCGGATCTTGCCAGCGAGGCATTTCGTCTCGGGGCGTCAGCCTTCCTGTTGAAGCATTCGGCCGGTTGCGAACTGTCGCAGGCATTGCGAGAGGTCGTGCGAGGTGGTTACTACATCACACCACTCATGACAAAGGATATGGACGGTTCGTTCGTACAGAATTTCAAACAAAGAAAGAACAAATCCCCTTTGACCCTGCGCCAGAAGGAGGTACTGCAACTACTTGCGGAAGGACATTCCATGAAACAAGCTGCGTTTATACTCAACGCGTCCCCACGTACGGTTGCGTTTCACAAGTACACGATGATGGACCACCTGAACATTAAGAGCAGTGCGGAGCTGATTGAGTATGCGATGAGAAGCGCACTCGTCACTGCGTGAAAGAAGCTTTGCCGTGCGAAAGGCATTCCTAATCAGTCCGATTACACTCCTCGTGGTAGTGACAGCTTTGTCACAGAATAATTTCACTCCGCCCCCGTCTACGCAGCAGGAAAGTCAGGTTACGGAAAGCACTGTCTTCATTACTTTGAATGTGATCGTGAGGGACCGCAACGGGCATTACGTGGATGGACTGTCCCCGGATCAGTTTGAGATTTACGACAACAATGTAAAGCAGGAGATCACACACTTTGCTACTGACGATTCTGCGACGTCGTTCGGAATTGTTTATGAAATTGATGAAAACGACACGGAGCAACTCAGCGGAGTGTTGAATGCGCTCAAGCAATTCGCCAGCACCCTGCAAAATGACGACGACTTTTTCTTCGTTGCCTTCAACAAGCACGGTAGCGCGACCACAGAATTCATCCCATCGCCGGCTCAGATTTTGGACTACATGCAATTCGTCAGCGTGGGTGATCCTTTTTCTTTGTACGATTCGATTTATTTTGCTACTGAGCGATTGAAGCAATCACCCAACATCAAGAAAGCGTTACTCGTTATTTCCGATGCTAAGGACAACGGTAACAACAACAGTTACCGGAAGCTTCTTGATCGGGTGAGAACGTTGAATGCACAAATCTATATTATCGGCCTCAGTGAACCCGATTCTGATGCATTACGCGGTTGGTTTTTCGAGGATCTGACTCGGCAAAGCGGCAGGCGATCATTCTTGCTGGATACAGATACGGGCGTGGGGAGGCTCGTTTTGGAGGAAATGAGTCGTGCCAGCGGCGGCTCATACTTTCCGCAGGCTGATAGTGAATCGGAATTGGCCGGTATTTGCACTCAAATCAAGTTGGAGCTGCGCCGGCAATATACGTTCGGCTTTTATTCAAACGTCACAAGCGGCAAGTGGCACACGCTAAAAGTTCGCCTCCTCGAAACGACGCGAAGTGGATACACACTTTCTTATCGTGAAGGTTATCTGCGACGAGTAGAAGGCAGGTAACTCCATTACTTTCGCGCCCTGAGAGTTATCCATCGACCGCGTCGACCGGTGCCGCACTCAACGGCGCAAGCAAAGACGGCGTCGTAGCGCCTTGCGACATTCTTCCAAAAGCAGAAGCAGTGGACCGAAAGTCAACAACAACAACCAGTGCGCCGGGGCCAGCGGCGCCAATCCAAACGCGGTTTGTAGCGGCAACACATAAATCAGAGCCAGGAGCAGTAAAATCTCAGTCACGATTCCCGCGATTAACATGCGATTTGTGGTGAAGCCTAAACGCCAGATCGACTCCGAGTCGCTCCGACACGCGAATGCATTGCCAATCTGGCAGGCGACAATACCCGCAAGTGTCATTGTCGTTGCTGTCATGTAGACGGGGTTCGAACTTTCGAGTGGCATGCCTGGGTGCCACCCTGCTGACCATAAAACAATCAGGTATCCAGACATTGAAAGCACCGCTTCTAACATGCCCAACCAGGCGTATCCTCGGAGCAGTGTTGGCAGATTGAGCAAACGCTCGCCACGCCGTCGTGGTGGTCTGGTCATCACGCCGGCCTCAGGACGTTCAGCTCCCAGGGCCAGTGCGGGTAACAAGTCCGTGCCGAGGTCAACAGCCAGGATCTGCATTACGGTCAATGGGAGTGGTACGTGAAACAGAACGTAAGCAATGAAAGGGACCATTTCCGGAATGTTGCTCGCGAGGATGTAAGTCACGAATTTGCGCACGTTGTCGTAGACATTCCTGCCCTCTTCCACGGCAGCGACAATACTGGCGAAGTTATCGTCCGCAAGCACCATGTCGGCGGCTTCGCGTGCGACGTCAGTGCCGGTTGCGCCCATCGCAACACCAATGTCGGCGCGCTTCAGTGCCGGAGCGTCGTTAACACCATCTCCAGTGACAGCAACTATCTCTCCCTGTCTTTGTAGAATGTCCACCAGTCTGAGCTTATGTTCTGGCGAAACACGTGCGAACAACACGTCGGACTGCATCAGCCTGGCCAAATCCTGATCATCGAGTGACTCAAGCTCCGCGCCTGAAATGACCAAAGGCGTGGCACCATTAAGTCCAATCTCACGGCCAATCGCAGTGGCAGTTAACCCGTCATCGCCGGTAATCATGAGCACCCTAATGCCGGCGCGGCGACAGGTTGCGAGTGCTGCAGGAACCTCAGGCCGTGGCGGATCCTCCATGCCGATTAGACCCAAAAGCGTCAAGTGGTCCTCCAGGTCTTCTACTCTCCATGAACCATTTCGCTGCTGCTCGTATTCCAGGCGCCGGGTTGCAACCGCCAGGACTCGCAGGCCACGTTCCGCCATTTTGTCGTGTGCCTCACGAACCAATCGCAGTCTGCTGTCATCAAGCGAAACAGTGGCGCCTTGCCATTGAAGATGGGTACAACGGGGAAACAACTCGCTTGGTGCGCCTTTCACACAGGCCGTAGGGCTCGCGTCCATCTGTTGAATGGTAGTCATGCGTTTGCGCACTGAATCGAAAGGCAATTCCGCCAGACGCGGCCAGCTTTTCAGAGCCTCCTGAGAGATGCCGGCCTTGGATGCAGCCACAAGGATTGCCGCCTCGGTGGGATCTCCAATCACCTTCAAGTGTCTTCGCGGATGTTGCTGTTCAATCAGGTGTGTGTCCGAGCAGAGTGCAGCAACACGCAACAACTCTTTGGCGAACCTCGTGTCGTGACCATTTCCGACCGATTCTAGTTTTCCAAGTGAGTCGTATCCCCGTCCGCCAACGTGGTAAGCAAGTCCGCTGGACCACAGCTCACGCACTGTCATCTCGTTTTCCGTAAGCGTGCCGGTCTTATCAGTAAGAATGACTGTTGCGGCTCCTAAAGTCTCCACCGCCGACAGACGCTTTATTAAGGCCTTTCGTCCAGCCATCCGTCGCACGCCCAGCGCCAGCGAGAGCGTCAGGGTCGGCAGGAGCCCTTCGGGAACATTTGCAACGATGATTCCGACAGCAAACAGAAATGCTGAAACGTTCGAGAGTCCGCCCAGCATTGTGCCGGCAACGAAGAAGACTCCACCCAGTACGAGTGCGAGCATCGTGATAATACGGGTGACGCGGGAGAGTTCTTTTTGCAGTGGGCTTTGCTGGTCCGTCTGTTCCTGAGTGAACTGTGCGATCCTTCCGAACTCAGTGTTTGCTCCGGTAGCGAATACCACTGCTTCGCCGCGACCACTGACAACGCTCGTGCCCGCGAACACGAGATTCGGCAACGCGGCCGTGGAAACAGGCAACTCTAATCGTGCGTCATCAGCAGTGCGGGGAACGGGCTTTGACTCACCCGTGAGTGACGACATGTCAACACGCAATCTCTCGGCAACGAGCACGCGGGCATCAGCGGGAATGGCGACACCCTCAGAGAGCAAAAGAACATCTCCCGGCACCACCTCCGCAGCGGCAATGATCTGCTCTTCATTCTCTCGCTTTACCGTCACCTGACGGGGCAGGAGCGCCTGCAATGCTTCGGCAGCACGTTCTGCCTGATATTCCTTCCAATAGCTGAATACGCCGTTGATCAGAATAACTATCACTATGGCCCAGCAGAGCTGGGGCATGCCTGCCAGCCACGCCAGAAATGCTCCCATCCATAGAAGTAGTGCAAAGAGGTGGACAAAGTTAGCGGCGAGCTGAAGATACCAGGGCCGTCTGATAGATTCGGGCAGCGCATTCGGTCCGTACTGAATCAGACGCACCCGAATCTGCGCGAGTGTGAGCCCACTTGTTTGACTTTTCAGTGTAGCCAGTACGGAATTGATCGGTGTCGAGGCGTAGAACCAGGCGGGTTTATGGTCCTGCGATTCACTCTTCACTTCCATCCCTCAAGGCTTAGGGAACAATCCCAACGAAGAAGACGGCCTCGCCCCCTGACCATTGTCAATTCATTAAATACCGATTGAAAACTGTTAGAACTGACAGGTTTGAGCGCGCCAGTCCCGAGACCTCTCTATGTCGCCGCTTCTGAAGTCGCCAAGCGGATCTTTTTGCGCAAGATAGCGAAAGATTCCCCAAACCAACGCCTCACCCGCCGGAAATCAGAGTGGAAATTCCGGCATGGTCCTTGCCCTACATGAGAGTGCGTTGCCTCGTTTCGGTTTCGCAATCTATGCGGAGTGAGGATCGGACCAGTCAACTGCAACAAGACGAGCCTGTCGTCGTGGGCACTAATCTGGTATCGGTGAATGAAATCGTGACTGAGGGCAACGGGCACTATGTGCAAGGTCTCTCGGAGGATCAATTCAGAGTTTTATGACAACAATGTGCAGCAGCGGGAACAGAGTCGCCCCCCGGGTGGCGGCCAGCGGTATTGATTGGAGGTAGTATGGCAAAGGATATCTTCCGCGACCGTGAGCGAGGCGAAGAGCACGCCTATTTCCGACAGCAGGATGCCAAGTTGATCGCGAAGCTACGTCAGAAGGCCCAGTTGAGCGAGATTGCTCACGCGCTGGCGGAGAAACTTCACGCAGACGAACCGGCGCTGCTCGAGCGCATCCGGAAGCTCGGTGTGACGCTCGACACGGGTTCGGCCTTCATCCTGGCGCCGCTGGTCGAAGTCGCCTGGGTCGATGGCGACGTCAGCCGTGCCGAGCGCGACACCATTCTTCAGATCGCGGAACAACGCGGCGTGGCGCCGGGCTCTGCCGATTATCAACAGCTTCTCGATTGGCTAGCCCACCGCCCATCTGACGAAGTCTTCCAGACGGCGTTGGAAGCGATTCGAATCGGCCTCTCCGTCCTTCCGCCAGACGAAGCGGAACAACGGATCGCGACCATGATCAAGGCGTGCGCCGACGTGGCGCAAGCTGCCGACTGGATAGACCAACTGTTCCGGTTGGACGGCGCCTCATACGCGGAGAGCGCGGTGATCGTCGCGATCCGCCGCCATCTGCAAAGTAAGGAGACGGGCATCAGTGTCGCAGGTCCGGCCGCAAAAGAGGTGAAACAGACGCCTCCCTTCTTGGCCGAACCCAAGCCGAACATCAATCGGTTCTGAACGCCTGTCGATGGCTTCCCCTCCGCGTCGAAACTATCTGGTCAATGATGGTCTTATGCTACCAACATTGAGCAGACATTACCGCTGCGCCACTTGAGCGCTCCTGCGAATCCCAAGTTTCGCCATTCGAGTGCGAAGCGTGCTCGGATTCAGACCAAGGATCGCTGCAGCTCCACTTGGACCTTCGATCTTCCAGTACACCTCTTCAAGCACGCGGATAATATAGTCTCTCTCTATTTCTGCAAGCGTCCGTGCTTGGGTGCTTGCGCTCTCGGATGTGGATAACGATGCAAACTGATCAGCGATGTGAAGCACCGGTCCCGTAGAATTAATTACTCCCCGTTCGACAACATTGGCCAGCTCCCTGATATTTCCGGGCCAGGAATAATCACAAAGCTTCCTCATGGTGGCTGCTGAGATCTCATTGATTGGTTTGCCGAGCGAGACGGAAAAAGCTTTCGCAAAGTGCTCCACCAGCAGTGGAATGTCTTCCCTGTGCTGTCTAAGCGGTGGAACAGTGATCGGGAAAACGTTGAGCCGATACCAGAGGTCTTCACGGAAAACACCTTTTTCGATTGCTGCTTCCATATTTCTATTAGTGGCGGCAATGATACGTACATCCACTTTGATCGTATGGGAACTGCCGAGTCGTTCGAATTCACCCTCCTGAAGCACGCGTAACAACTTCGTTTGCAGCTCGAGTGGTAGCTCACCTATTTCATCGAGAAAAAGCGTTCCGTGGTTAGCCAGTTCGAATCGTCCTATTTTGCGGGCCGCGGCGCCCGTGAATGCGCCTCGTTCATGACCAAACAATTCACTTTCGATCAGCGTTGGCGATAGGGCTGCGCAATTCACCCTTATCAGAGATCGATCTTTGCGTTTGCTTTGCTCGTGAATCGCACGTGCCACCAGTTCTTTCCCCGTTCCAGTTTCGCCAAGAATAAGGACTGTGCTATCGGTCTGGGCAACTTGCCCGATCTTGTATTGCACGTATTGGATGGCCTTGCTTTGACCAACCATGGATGTGACCGGATGCGCTAACCTTATCTCTTCCTGCAGAACAATGTTCTCTGCCTGGAGTTGGTTTTTAAGTTCGTTCAGCTCTGCATGGGCCTTCTTGATAGACTCTTCAGTTCGCTTGCGATCAGTAATATCGATGCAGGTTCCAATGAAGCCAAGGAACTCTCCTTCCGACGAGAACCTTGGTGTGCCGCTGTCGTAAATCCAGCGATACTCCCCGGTAGCGGCGCGCAATCGGTATTCAATCTGGAGAGGTTGGCGAGATTCAAACGCTGTATCGAACGAATCCAAACAGCGCGCTAGATCCTCTGGATGGATGCCCTCGGTCCAACCACTGCCGAGTTCTTCTTCCATCTGCCGTCCTGTGAATCGAAGCCAGCCTTGATTGAAATAGGTGCACAGCTTGTCCGGCCCGGAAACCCAGATAAGAACGGGCGCGGTGTCAGCCATGTTTCTGAACTTTGCTTCGCTAGTTTGTACCGCTTCCTCCGCACGCTTCCGTTCGGTAATGTCACGCATGATGACCGTATATATTCGTTCACCATTCGACTTTATTTGAGAAATGGAAGCCTCAATTGGAAATTCAGTGCCGTCAGACTTGCGGCCGTAGATGGGCTGTAATCGACCCATCGCCCGGCTTGTGACACCTGCTTCCCCAAATGAACGGAGGTGCTCCGCGTGGGCTGGCCGGTACTGCTCGGGAATCAATATGTCGATCTTCTTTCCGATCATTTCCGTGGCAGCGTAACCAAACATCTTTTCGGCGGCGCTATTGAAAAGAACTACGTGCTGACTCTCGTCTACTGAGACAATTGCATCCATCGCTGAATTGACAATACCTGAGAACTTCAACTCGCTGCTCCGCCGAGCGGTCTCTGCTACTTTCCGATCGGTGATGTCCATATTAATTCCCAGCATCCGCGTAGGCTTGCCATCGGCATCATAAAAGAAGCGCGCCTTTGCGTAGATCCACCTCATTTCGTTGGTGTCGGCGCGAAACATTCTGTATTCCGACTGCCAACCGGAACGCTGATCTCTGATCGACTCTGCTATGTCGGCTTCGCAGCGAGACAGATCGTCCGGGTGTACGCGCTTTTGCCAGTCCTCCGATCTGCCTCCAAAATTGCCACCACGAAAGCCGTAGATAGATTCGAGATTTTCATTCCATAACACCTTGCCGGTTTGAATATCCCAGTCAAACGTACCAATCTCTGCGGCCTCCTGGGCCAATGCCAAACGCTCTTCGTTCGATTTCACCACTCGCGCGAGGCGCGTGGCACGAATCACGTCCTGACTAAGTTCGAACGCCATCGCCAGAATAATTGCCAAAAATGGAAAGCTGATAAATGGAGGTGAGACGAGCACACCAGTGAGAATCAATGCCCCCTGACCTGCTGCAGTAATAACGAAAACCATCGTGGCGCCGGCTACGATCAGTACCCCTCGCCGCTCAGCACGCTCAGCGCTGCGCCAGATTTTAATCGATGCGTAGATCACGAAAATCAGCAAGACCCACGCACTCAATTGTGGAACTACGGCCCAGGGACTAACGATGCCAATGGGTGCAGACACGATTTCCCCTCCGAACAGTGAGACGTGTCGCACCTCAGTGATTTTTCGGAAATGCACATTTGGCGTGAACCAGAAACCGAGGAGCATTGAAAGTACTCGCAATCCGGCAGCGCTCAAAGCTAACCAGAGGCAGCAAGTACCCAAACGCAACCATAGGAACCAAACGAGTGCAACGACCGCGAAAGTAAGGGGTACCTGAATCCATCGCAGCGCCGATCCAAATTGCTCAGGCGTCTGTGCCCTCACCATCAGCCATTCGAAGGGAGTGATCGCGGCAACCGATAAGGCCGCAATAAAGAATAGAAGATGAGTGCGGCGAATCGGCTCTCGCAGCCAGACGAAGATGTGAACGAATGCGAGCGTCACGCAGGCCACGGCCGTGGCGGATAATACATGGGTTACCCAGTGCAATGTTTCTCACCCATCCATCGTTTGCGTTTAGGCGATAACGCTTGATGCGGAATTAGAACGCAAGCAGTTGCGAACTAATTTGTCCACAGCCAGATAACAGACGAACCAGGGAACTCGAGTTGATTTGGGAATTGAGGGACGACCTGCCCCCGGGCCGTTTTTACTGATCGTGATGTGCATCATCATATACCTCATTATTATCGTCGACAATTACCAGGCCGCATTACCCGAACGCTGTTTGTGCAGGCTCGAAGGTGAACTCGACCACGGTCTGCTTCGTGCAAAGTCTGAGCCGCATCATAAATTCCACCTCCTATCGCTCGGAATGGGAAGACCGTCCTCACGAGGTTTCACACGAGCAACCTGTCAGCGCCAATTGGGTGCTTCAATTTTCGGGGCCTTGGAATAAAGTGGAACCGCGGAATCCCGCGGGTCGGATCAGTCAAAAACCCTCGCCGAAATGTCTCATCGAGCCAACTCAACGACCCAAATCTTTCGCCTTGAGGACGTTATAGAGAACTCATTATCGGTGCATGCGTCTTGCATCGATAAACAAGTCACTGGATATCGAAGAACAGTGAACTTTGACCCGCAACTTATTTAGCCAAAGGTTAAGCAGACTGTGCTTATTAACGTCACACGGATCAGTGTCAAACCTGAGAAGAGGAAAGAGCTTTACCAAACCATATTGCCATTGCTGGATCCGATTAGAAGGGGAAACGGGTGTTTGACCTACAACTTCTATTCGGACGTGGGGGACAACTGCGAGTCTCTACTGCTTGGCGAATGGGAGTCTGAGACTGACTTGAAGGAGCACTTGAAGTCAGCACAGTTCGCCCTGCTGTCAGCTGCTATTTGCGTTTTGGCAAGACAGGAAACGATGGAATCCAGAGTATTAACAGACAGTCAACAACTAACCGACTAATCCTCAGGAGAAAAGAATGATCCCCAAGCGGCCTTGCACTAAAAGTCAATTTTGCTTGTTAGCTCTGCTGCGACATGCTCCAGAGGAGCAACATGTTTATAGCCCGACCCTAATAAGAGCCGTGCGCTCCGGCGGAGCGCCATGTGGTGTGGGCGTTCAGTTTACATGCCGCTCCTAACGGAGCGGGGTACCTAAGGAACGGAGGGCTATAAACATATTGCTCCTCCGGAGCAAGAACCCTCGATACAAGATGATCGCGACTTTTAGAGCAAAGCCACCCAAGCATGATCTTAGCCGCACCTTTCACGGACGAAAGGCAACACTATGAGTTCAACGATCAGAGTAACTAACCCGCTCGAAGCGGCGAGCCCTTTCGAGTTGCGCATAAACCAGAGTGCCGGGATTCCGGAGTCGATGGTAAAAGCGGCCCTGAGAACCGGCGAAATGGGTTTCATCCATTCATTCACCACAGGTTCGACTGTTGATGGACCAGGCGTGCGCGTGGTGGGCTGGATGGCCGGTTGTCACTGGCGTTGCTTGTACTGCCACAACCCGGATACGTGGAGCATGATGAACGGCATGCCTGTGACACTTGAGCATGCGATTGAAGAGCTGCGCCAGTATCGTAACGGCCTCAAGCTCATGGGTGGCGGCTTTACGTTGAGCGGCGGCGAACCACTGATGCAGGACCGTTTTGCGGTGCGGCTGTTTTCAGCGATACATGAAATGGGTATTCACACCGCCTTGAACACCAACGGTAATCTAGGCGAACGCCTGAGTGACGAAGAACTCGAGCAGATCGATCTGGTAATACTCGACATCAAAACGTGGGATAAGGTGGCACACAAACATCTCACCGGCATGGACGTTGGACCAACCCTCGACTTCATGTTGCGACTGGCTGAGCTCAAGAGACCGTTATGGACGCGGTTCGTGCTCGTGCCCGGAGTGACCGACGATGAACGCGACATTGCGCAAATCGCGGCATTTACCGCCCGACTGGGAAACGTCGAGCGGGTGGACGTGCTGCCTTTCCACCAGATGGGCCAGTACAAGTGGAAATCGCTCGATCTCAATTACACGCTCGAGCACGTGGAACCTCCGGGATACGAACTGCTCGAGCGGACCTGCAAACAGTTTCGGGCCGCCGGGTTGAAGGTCTTTAATTTTGGAAGTTGGGCACTTAAATGAAGATGCGGAGTCTTAGATATATCAATCACTTCCTGGTTTTGAGACGATCCACACATTGCCTCGCCGCAGCGTCCTGAGGATTGAGCCGTAGAGCTTCTTGACAATCATTAAGTGCGCCGCTCAGATCGCCAAGGTTTTCTTTCGCGGCCCCCCGGTTCAAGTAGGCAACATTATCATTCGTATTTATCGAGATGACCTTATCAAAATCGGCAATGGCTTCCTGAGCCTGGTTCGACTTTAACCGCGCCAGCCCACGATGTAGATATGAGCGCTCGTATTGTGGATTGAGTTCAATGGCGACGGTGTAATCGAGTATTGCCGCGCGATAATCCTTGAGCGACTCGTATGCTAAACCTCTGGTCAAATAGTTCCGAGGGTTTTCGGGGCCAGCTCAACTGCACGACTCGCGTCAGTGATGGCGCCATTTGGATCCGCCAACGCTCGTTTAATGATACTGCGGACTCGATATGCTGAGGCGCAATTACGATCGAGCTTTATCGCTCGACTTATATCTGCC
The DNA here is from genome assembly GCA_036379695.1 of Pyrinomonadaceae bacterium. Lineage (GTDB taxonomy): Bacteria > Acidobacteriota > Blastocatellia > Pyrinomonadales > Pyrinomonadaceae > PSRF01. The sequence goes on from DASVGE010000084.1 coordinate 22,263, forward strand.
GTAGCGCCTTCTATATCATTCAAGCTGGCTTTCGCCAGTGCGCGTCCGGCGTAGCTTTCGGCTGATTTTGGATCCGCATCGAGTGCCTGCGTGTACACAAAGACGGCGTGTGAGTAGTCATTCTTTTCCAGATATGTTTGTGCTTTGTTGATAAATTCTGCCGCTTTGGTGGCGGCTTCATCTTTCGGAATCTCCTCCTCGGTGGCAGAAGCTTCCACGAGCGCTTCATCTGCGTTTATCGAGGAGTTGGCTTCGACATAATGGCGCCAACGCTCGCCACCTTCCGTGAGCGCAGTTTCTAATTCCTGATAACTCGAATATGCAGCAGACTTACTGTCGCACAGTTCTTTGGTGCGGTGTACCACGTGTTCCTGCCACGCTGCGTCACCTGCAGCGAGAGCTTTTTGCATGCGTTCGATCTCCTGGCCCAGTGAAGTATTTCGGTCGTTGAGCCGTACTAAGGTATCGCGAATCTCAGCCTTCATGACCTCTACGACTTGCGGATCGTAAGGAGCGTCGTAGGGCATGTCATAACCCCAGCCGCTGTTCAGATTCTCTATCCACGTCTCACGCTGCGGAGAGGTCCGCTCAAACCAGTTCTCGATCTCGAATGCTGAAGTGTTCAGATAATCTCTGACCCGCGTGAGATTTGGTTCCTCCGGCAGCTCCTTCGTAGTTAGTCCACGCGCAAACAACTGGTCCAGCAAAATCATTTCAGCCACACTCAAATCGGAATTCCGTTGCGCCCGAAGGTAACGCATGCAGGCGGACCAGAATGGATTGGGCGCAGGTGGATCCGGCCAGCGTCTAATAATTATGAGATGACGAACCAGAGCTTCTTCAGCCCAGGTGAGCGGCAGGTCATTTTTTCGCTTCTGCTGAATGTAATCATAAAAGGCCTGGTGCCGGGGCAACATCCCGCGAAAGTCATAGCCGGTTCGTTTTCCGCCCTCCGCGCTCCAATCAAACCTCTCCGGATCGGGGATGATCGTGGTCCAGGGATTACCAGGTGAAGCATGGCCATCGCGTGGACGCTCTTGCGACCAGGCATATCCGCTCATCAAACCAATCGCGACGCCCACCAGGGTCATGCGAAACAGATAATTCATTGGATCCTCTTCATTCATAGTCAGGCAACGCATGTGCCCTTAGCGATGACGGCAGTGACTATCAATTAATGAACGTCTGCGCGCAGACAGCATTTGTAGCTGGTGAAATTTCATCAGGTTGCGTAAGAACTCGCACCCTGCTTCGCGTTTTGAAAAAGCGCGCATTACGGCGACGACGAAAAGTGATAGCAATAAAGGAGTTGCAAACTCGGTGGATCGGCATGCCGATTGCCCGTGTAATGGACGAAGATTTTTGGGCGCGACGCACCCCTTGTGATCGCAAGACGAGTGCGTCGATGCCTCAGCTAAAGCGTTGAATAGTGGTCGTCACGACCATTATTAGGAAGGAGGAATGCAATGAAAACCAGGAAATCTATCGCGGGGATTATCACCCTCGCGTTGAGTCTTCTTTTTACCGCCGGCATTCGGACCATGGCACAGACCATTACTTCGATCGATCAAATTCAGACGAATGTAAAACCAGTGCCGGAAGGCCAAAAGATGAAGATCAAGGCTTTTATTCTCAAACGCGGCTCAGACAGTTTCATCATGCGAGAGTCGAATGGCACTGATACTGAGGTGCTGCTGGATTCGTCAACGTCAGTCAAGACTTTCCGTCGAGACGTCTTTCACGGAAGCATGGCTTATCCGGTAACGTTCCTAACACGTGGACTGAGAGTGCAGGTAGAGGGACGGGGCAACACAGCGGGACAACTGGTCGCCGATAAGATCCGTTTTGACGAGCGGGACGTCAGGTTTGCGCAAGCATTGGATACGCGCACAAAGCCCGTTGAAGAACTTGCGAAATCGAATGAAGCAAGGATTACTTCAACCGAGGCAGCTGACATAAGACTGTCCGGCCAAATTGACGAGATCCAGGGAAGTCTCGTCGCGATGCGAGCCGACACTGCTAAAGCTCAGGCTACTGCCGATGAAGCGGTCAAAGCGGCAGTGCTCGCGAACAACCGCCTGAATGGTCTTGATGAGTACGAAATGGTCAAGACAGTGACCGTTCATTTCAAGACTGCGAGTGCGGTACTGACGCCCGAAGCGAAGGCGGAGATTGACCAGGCCGCAGCCTGGACGACAAACGCGACAACCAAAGGCTGGATTGTCGAAGTGATTGGTTTTGCCGACTCGCGTGCGACTGAGCAATATAATTTGAATCTCAGCACGCGGCGGGCAAACTCGGTAATCGGCTATCTGGTTACCAAACAAAACATTCCGCCGCACCGTTTGGTCCAACCATTCGGCTTCGGCGAGGAGCAACCAGTAGCTGACAACGCGACTGCTGAAGGTCGCGCACAGAATCGACGCGTCGAAATTCGCGTACTGGTGAACAAAGCGATCGCCAACACGCTCGATTAAACCTGCGCGAGGCGCTTTTGGGAATAATGTAGTAAGCAGCCTGGACAAACGTTCAGGCTGCTCTTTTGTGAATTGTGAGGGCAGTTTGCCGCCTGTTCTCCCGTGACTCGTTTCATAATCCGTTTAGCGCCTGCGAGCCAGACTGAAGCAAAAGTCATTGCTTATCAAACACCCACGTATTTTCGTAACTATATTCTTTGCCGCAGAACTGCTCTACGGCAATGAAGCTTTGACCATCGTCTGAGAGGCTGTACCGGACGATATTTGTTGCTGGCTCCCCTTCCCGCTCCAGCTTGGAGTCAAACATCAACGTTTCTCCTTCCCATTGTAAGCTAGCGTGAATCTCGAATCCGGCGTGAGCACAGACTACGGCTTCCGCATTCGTCATCAGATCAATGGAGAAAGTGTCGCTGTTTCCGCCAAAGACATGAGTCCTTTCCAGATGGAAGCGGGGGTCTCTGTGCTCGATCACAAAGGTTGTTGACTCCGGCGCTGGGATCTGCAACGAACTCTTGTCAGGGTTAAACTTCCAGGTTCCAGTGAAATCAGGCTTTGGCATAAATTGCTCCGAGCAGCAGAGCCGATCAAACAAAGCGACTCGGCCACCTCAATTGTCCTTTGGTGCGGCGGCTTTGGCTCATCTATGGTGATAAGTCCGTTGTTGCAGAGCTAATTTGAATCGAGTAGATAAGTGCAGATGAAGGCGTAAAAACCACAAAGGTTTTAAAGGCGTAATTCGACGACTCAAGCCGCTCAATGCAAGGCTCGCTCCAGGCAGACCGAGTGGTTACAGATGGCAAATCATACTTGTTCGATTCAGTTCAATGAAGTCGAAGGTCGTGAACGATTCGGCTAACTGATCAATGTTCAACTGAAACAATCTTAGCAGTTCATCGTTTCCGATGTTTCCTGTGGAAACCAGCAACAACTTCCAAGGCTCGCGCTTCAGCAAAAACGACCCACACTTCTTGCGTGAATCTGAGAGAGTGCTGGAGTTTACTAGGAAAGTCGGAAACTTGTGGCTGATCGATCGAACGACCTAAACGTTAGAGATCGAAAAGTAGGGCGGGCGACTTTTCTTTGCCCCATAAAAAGGGTGCTATTTCGTCTCACCGCTCTCACTGGCCCGCGACTTCTCTATTACACCCGATCGGGTCTAATCCGAGCGAAAAGCGGATAGAGCGGTGGGCTCATCACCGACGGATGCGTCACGATTTCCATGACTTAGCGAAATGAGGAAATTCTTTTGTATAGTTAGAGTTACGGACAACATGCCGGGGTGGCGGAATGGCAGACGCTGCGGACTTAAAATCCGTTGTCCGAAAGGACGTGCGGGTTCGACTCCCGCCCTCGGCACCAGTAGCATAACTTAATTGCTCTGCTTATTTGACTTGCTAACTCTAGCGCTTGGCCTGTCACAACTAAGTCCCAAGTTGAAGGATACAACGGGCATGACCTTGGGTTTTCGTCTGATATCAAAGCAATCGTCAGGATTGCTCAGAGCTATCGAAAATGCGCGCCGAGTTCAAGCTCGATCTCAAAGATCTACGTTTGTGGCTGATTCTCAACAATCCCTGCCTCTTGAAAGCTGAAATACCCCTTTCGGCTGACAATAATGTGATCCAGAACTCGAATGCCGAGTATCTTTGCAGCCTGAACAAGTCGAACCTGAGTTGTTAGATCTGCTTTGCTGGGCTGGAGGTCACCCGATGGATGGTTATGTGCAAAAATAACCCCTGCAGCGCGATCGGCTATGACGTCGGCAAAGACTTCGCGCGGATGCACCTGGCTGCGATCAAGCAAGCCAACGGTTACGATGCGCTTTTCGATTAGTTCATTCGCCCCATTCAGCGAAAGACAAACGAAGTGCTCCTGTGATTTTGAAGCTATGTCAGCGACCAGAGGCAATACATCAGCGGCACGCTCAAGCTTCATCGTCTCCTTAATTACGTAGCGCCTTCCGAGCTCAAAGGAGGATAGTACCTGTCCACTTTTAGCCAGACCCATTCCCGGCACAGAGAGCAAGTGATCGAGGGTAAGCCCGTCACGATGTTTGCGAATTAGGTCGACAACCTGTCTGGCCATGGTTCGCACATCAACCGTGGCCGTGCCCATCCCGATTATTGCTGCTATCAATTCTTCATCAGTGAGAGCTGCTGCGCCTCGCTCACGTAACTTCTCGCGCGGACGACTGTGTTCAGGCAATTCTTTAATTCTCTTGTTCATGTGAGGAATCCTTGTAGTTTGTTGTGCCTCGAGACCGTATCAGATATCGGCAGCTGTGAGTGTTTGATCGATATATATCACGTCCAGAAATACGCCAGACAAATGATCGAAGTCATGATCGATTGCAAGCAGCGCCGCGTTCAAGACTGACGCGGTTGCAGCGATCCATAAATCATTCTTTCCCATAACGCGGGCTGTTTGACCGCTCTGGAGAGGTCGCGCCTTGTCTTTGCCCAGACTAAATGCATCAATCTCGGCATATCGTTGGATTATTTGTTCATGGCTAATATCGACGGTTGACAGCTTTCGTAAGAGTTCGTCCAGGGTTTTCAACTTATCGCCTCCCCAGCCGAACTGTTTTGCAAGCGAGTAGATCTCACCTTTGCTGACAACAGAAATCAGAGGAATATTTGGCGGAGTAAACGGCGCATATTTCTTTTCGATATAGTCTGCATAGCCGGCAGCTCTGATATAGCCAAGGATTACTCCGGTATCGAGGACAAATTTTTGCATAAGAGTGAGGTCGCTATTGAGTGAGGGCCGTTAACAGTTCATCGATAGACTCGTCGCCAGGCCACCTGCCCCAAATCTCCTCCAAAACTGGAGCGGCACTCAGTTTTGGAGACTCTACATTAAACAACAACTGCGGCTCGGGTGCTTTGGGAACTCGTTCAAAAATCTCTTCGCCAGATTCGGCCAGCTTTATACTCTGAGCTTCAAAAAGACGCACCTTACGGCCAGGATTAAAATGGACCAGGCCCTTAATCGTTACTCTCTTGCCCCAAAACTCACGCATGTTCTCGACGCTCAAGATTTCAGGGTCAATCACTCCAGGAATTACTTGTCCATTGCTCAGCGCCAAATGGAATTTCCGACGGCTGTGCTGGATCAAATCAAACTTGCCGGTTATTACAAACATTGACGGCTCTGGAGTGTCCTGCTTTAGCGCTCGCACCTGCTGAAGCTCACTGCAGCTCAGGGAAAAGTTCTCGGAAGGCCGGCCTTGCGCAGTTACTTCAAGTCTATCCCCGTAAGACTTGAAAAATATTTCGAATAGTAGCAGACCATCCAGAACCCCCTTATCGAATGAATGACTCTGAAGATTTTCAGCTACAGCATCTTTGACTGAACGGCTCACGAGTGAAATGGCGGTGTCTTTTGGGCTGGGCTTTGAGTACCAGAGATCTTGTTGCTGGATTTGTTCCTCTGCCGTTTCGCCCAGTGCAGGTGCTTCAAGCGTAAGCGTAGTTGACCCCTTTTTTAACCCGGTGATTGTGAAATCGAGTGACCTCGCCAGCCAGCCCGGTACCGGACCTCGCTTAACACTCTCTCCCTGAACGGCCAAACGCAGCCCGCGCTCAGCAGTCTCGACGAGCGTGTCCACCAAATCCTTGAGCGCAAGAATTGAAATGGTGCCGGAGGGCGTCTTGAGCCCCTTTAGTTTGAGTTTATATTTCAAGACTTCTCCTCAACGACCGCCCCTTCTCTTGAAGCGTCTGTACCAATCTAATTGTCAGATACGTTCCGGAAGAATGCTAATCCGCCAACTGCCATAATCCTAGTACTTCCATTTTTCGTGCGCCAGCGGTGCTCGATTCAGTTCCTCACGAAACAGTCGCCAATTGGGCATGAGAGTATCCATCAGCGAGCGAAACCTCTCGTTATGGCTCCGCTCGAGAAGATGGACCATTTCGTGAACCAGGATGTACTCCAGACACACCGGAGACTTCTTAGCCAACTCAAGGTTCAGCCAAATGCGTCCCGCACTAGCGTTGCAACTCCCCCAACGAGTCTTCATCCTTCTGATACGCACTTCGTTAACTGTAACGCCAACTTTCGCTCTCCACTTGGCAAGAAGGTGAGGAATTTGCTTCTGAAGTGTTTGACGATACCACTGTTGGAAAACTTCCTCATGCTTATTTCTGTCAGTCTGAGGCCCGGCAAACAACTGAATGGTCCTGTTATTCGACAGACGTACATGCGCGGGACCGTCATGCTTAACGACGTTCAGCCGGTAACGACGCCCTTGAAAAAAATGGCTCTCGCCGTTGACAAATTCACGCTGAGACTGCCGGTCTTGATCGGTGAAGTGAGCCTGCTGACGCCGAATCCATGACAGGCGGGAAATAATTGCCAGTCGCACCGCCTCATCATTGATTCGCAGTGGCGCCGCGACGCGAATGCGGCCTTGCGGTGGATATACGCCAACATGCAGATTCTTTATGTCCTTGCGGACCACTTCAATCGGCAAACCACGAACTTCTATGTAATGCTGTCTAGTACTCACGTTGATTCTTCACGATTTCAAATATCTTATCGACCATGTCATCGTCGCCAAGTTCGGAGTCGATCGCATTTCGAACCTCTTTCTCCTTAAACCTATTACCCCGCCAGTCAGCCTTCTTGACGGAGCGGATCGCGCGATCCAGCGCAAGCGCTTTTGCCGCTCTATCATCTAGGGCGGTGCCTGAGCCGTAATGCGGCTGCGGTTCGCGTACCTCCATCACCGCGCCATCTGAATCATCGAGATTGTCATAGAGCGCCCGCAAAGCTCCATTGTTAATACTCGCTGGATAGGACGACTGCGTCTCCGGTTGGCTAACTCGTTTGCTTAACTCGACTACGCGAGCAAGGTACGCCTTGTAGTTCAACGCTTCCTGCTTGCGCTGTTTGATTAGAGCATCGAGTAGTTGCGACATCTTCTCGTAATACTTCGGGTTCACCGCCATCTCGTCGATGATGAGACGGCGCATGTTGTTCTCGATGGTTTCAGCCATTGCTTCGCTGTCGCTACGAAGATTCTCAGGGAGCAAGTCAAGCGCAGACTCTCCACGCTCTACGATCAGTTGCACCAACGTCAGATCATTAAACTGTGAAAGCGGCTCACTCTCTTCCGCGCGAATGTAAGTATCGAGCAGGTGTCGCATGGCCGGCTCGAACATCTTTAGATCGACATAGTCGCCACTCGCAAGCTTCACCTCTTGTCGCACCTTTTCATAATGGTCTACTTCGCCCTTGATCGCTTCGGCTTCAACTTCGGAGTAGCCCGCATCGCCCATTTCGTTAGCTAAATTCGCGTATGCGCGCAGATACGCGGCGACCAGTTTGTACAGGGTGACTCGCTTCGGTTCGTTGTCTTTGAGTTCCGTTGCGTTCCCGCTCTCGCGCGCACAGAAGTAGCGCAAATAATCTTGCGTGTCGCGAGGTAGTTCTACCGGCTCACAAATCGCTTTGACAGCTTCGCGCGCTTCCTCCAATCGTTCGCGTCCCTGCTGTAAACGGTCCTTTAGCAAGCCCTCGACATCTTCCTTGTCATAACCGGCAAAGGCCTCGCCAGTGTAATCCTTGATGGCCCCCTCCAGAGAACGAAAGAGATCCTTGTAGTCGATGATGTAGCCGTATTCTTTGTCTTCACCATCCAATCTGTTAACGCGGCAGATAGCCTGAAACAAACCGTGGTCCTGCATGTGCTTGTCGATATAGAGATACGTCGCGGGGGGCGCGTCAAAGCCAGTGAGCAGTTTATCTACGACGATGAGCAGCTTCATCTGCCCTGGCTCATTTATAAAACGCTTCTTCACCTCCTTCTCGAATTGCTCCGTCTTGTGCATCGCCTTCTCTTCCGGTTCGTTGAAATGATCGGCGAGCATCTTGCGGTAGATCTCGTACTGGCGCAGTTTCTCAGTGAGGCCTTCGCCACTCTCTTCACCTTTGATATCGGAGGTTGAAGGCCGGTAAGAAGTGACGATGGCGCACTTTCCCTTGAGATCGGTTTGCTGAAACATTTCGAAGAACCGACAGGCAGAGTAGATACTTCCGGAAACAAGCAGTGCATTGCCGTGTCCGCTTTGCAGGCGGTCACATCTCTCCATGTCAACCAGGATGTCGCTAACGATTTTTGTTAGACGATCACGCGCCGAGAGAACCTTCTGCATTGTTCCCCAACGCTGTTTGAGCTGCGCCCTGGCAACATCTGTCAAGCCACGGGTCTTCAGCTCGAACCATTGATCCACCTTTTCCTGTGACGTGATGCTTTGATCGATGTCACGCGCTTCATAGCGCAGGTCAAGCACCACCCCGTCCTTTACTGCTTCGTCGTATTTGTAAGTATGGATGTATGGACCAAAAGTCTCGATCGAACGTCGCTTATCGTTCTTCAGCAACGGTGTTCCGGTGAAACCGATTAGCATCGCGCCTGGCAGCAACGCTTTCATCGCATCGTGCAGTTTGCCTGACTGAGTGCGGTGACATTCATCGACAAAAACGAAAATGTCGCCCTTCGCATGAAACCCTTTAGGCAGATGACTTCGGATGTCCCCGATAAAGGCGTCGACATCTCCTTCCTCAGACGCGCCAACCTTTTGTATTAGCGAACAGATCAGCCACTCCTCATTTGCGTTGAGCACGTTGACCAGGTCGGCGCCGCTCTTTGTGCGATAGATATCTTCATCGACGCCGTTGAATACCTTCTCGATCTGCTCGTCGAGTTCGGTGCGGTCGGTGACGATCAGCACGCGGCTGTTCGTCACATGTTCGCGAATCCATTTGGCCAGCCAAACCATCGTGAGCGACTTCCCGCTGCCCTGCGTGTGCCAAATAATGCCACCTTCACGCTTACGAACACGCTCCTGGGCCGCGCGGACGCCGAAGTATTGATTGTGGCGGCAGGTCTTTTTCGTGCCCGCGTCGAAGACGATGAAGTCGTGGATCAACTCGAGGAGTCGGGGTTTGCTACAGAGCTGGCCCAACTCGCGCAACAAGGTATTCTCGCCGGCCAGTGGGTGCGCTTCGGACTCTTTCCAGCGCAGCCAGTACTTCTCCGGAGTTTCGATCACGCTGTACCGCAACCCTTCAGTATCGCTGCCGGCCATTACGAGCTGAACAGTTGTGTAGAACGGCTGGATGAATACCTTCTTCTGGCTATCGAGGTTCTGCCGGATGCCCTGGCTTACCGAAACGATCGAACGCTTTAGCTCCAACACGCCCAGCGCGATACCGTTTACATAGAGCACGATGTCAGGCCGCTTCTTGTTCTCGCCGGCAATCGTGACTTCTTCGGCGATCGCGAAATCATTCCTTTCGGGATTAGCCCAGTCGATGAGCCAGACCGTGATGTTTTGTTCGCCAATCTCTGGCTTAACCTTTACTCCGTAGCGCAGCAGCCCATACACCGCGCGATTCGCGTCATAGAGCGTCTTGCTTCCACCTAGCGCCGCAGCCTTGCCGAGCTCGAATAAAACTTTGCTGATGATTTTGTCGTTGTGCCCCTGGTGTTTGAGCCAGTCGGTGAGAAGCGCTTCCTCGATTGCACTGTTGCCGACGCGATCCTTCCAGTGACCGAGGTATGTGTAGCGGAGTGCCTTTTTGAAGAACTCGATCACACTCCGCTGCGTGCGGATCTCGTGTTCGCCGACGGTGCTCACGCTTCTCCCTCCGCGGGTTGCGGCTTCACTAACCTGATTCGACCAGTGAGGAGTTGCTGCATCATGCCTTGCTTGATAGCTCGCGTCTTAACGAGACGAGCTTCAAGCGCAGAGATTTCGACCTCCATGTCAGAGAGAACCCTGACGATCGCTGTTTGCTCTTCTACGCTTGGTGCGAGAAACCGAAACCCTGCCATGTCGCGTCCGTAAAGATGAAACACAGTCGTCCCTGATACGAGCTTCATCACTTGATTCCGATGCACTGCGATAGCGTAAGCCAGAAACTCCCCGTTAAGAACGTCACTGGGAGCTCGGATTACCAGAATGTCACCGCCTAAAATGACCCCCGACTCCACAATGCAGCTTGCAGTTGCTAGCCCATTTGGCGTCACATCAGAGCTGGGCATGAGCACATCGTTACCCACAGAGCGGAAGAACTCACGATCTGCATCGGTGCCATTCAGAACCTCTGCAATTCGCTCACTGTACGTTGTAAACAGTTCTCCGTAATGGATGCATCGCTGCCTTCCATCGGGAATTACTTGAGCCTTTGATAAGCCCGATCCCTTGAAAAATGAAGCGAGATCAGCAAGTGTTTTCTTTTCCCAATTCGCGGTGAATCCACCTAAACGGGTCTTGCCGGTGAGGAGTTGCTGCATCGCGCCCTGCTTAATGGCTCGCTTCTTCTCGATCAATGCATCCAACGCCGTCAGCAAGTCATCGACATCCAATAACGCCTCAGCGATAGCGTGTTGTTCTTGCTGTCTGGGCGGAACAGCAATAAGCAATTTGCTAATACCCTTTACAGTCAATTGCGGTTGTGCGCTTCCGAAAGCTAAGCGCTCGATTTGCTTTTCAACCGAGTAAGAACGCAACTGAAAGTAAAGGAAATCTTTATCAACTTCCGGGTTTTCATTTCGTAAGATCACCATTCCCGAATTTATTCGCAGGTGATCAAGAGAAACGGTGTCATCATAAAATGCAAAATTCCCGATGGTCCCACGGGTTGTAAGTACAATATCTTTTCGTTTCAACTTTCCTTTTCTCAGTTGCTGATCTTTTGCCTGGGTAATAAATGCGCAATCCTCGAAATTAAACCCTTCATTAGTCACGTTCCCCGCATTCAAGAAAAGGCAATATCCACTCTCGCTGAAATCTGTGACGCTCGGATAATGTCGACCTCGATCGCCGTCGATGACCTTCGTCACGGAATCTAACTCTAAGACATCCCAATCCTCAGGAATCGCGCCAGCTTCAGTCCGCCGATAGTCGCTCGCTACATCAAGCAAATGCTGGTGCGTTTTATGACGCGAAGATGGCTCCTTGATTTGTATCGTCTCGCTCATGCCCAAGCCAGTCCCATGTTTTTCAGATGTTCTTCGACTTTCCCCTCAAGAGTTTCCACTTGATTCTCCAGTTCCGATAGTCGCTGCGCGTAACGTTCATCCAGTTGCTTCACGCGTGAGGCCAAGCTGTGGTGGAGCCTTTGGACCTCAATACCAATCGCAGCCCGGATACTGGCAAACCATTTATCCACGAGGACTAACGTCTTTAGCTCGCCCTCGCTAATTTTGCCGTACTTAGTCAAAACTTGTTGGTCAAGCTCAACCTTTGCATCCTTGACGGCGCGGTTTCCTTTGCTCTCAGCTTCAATCAACTCAAGACAAAGAGTGAGAGCCTCATGTTCATCTTCACTCTCTGGTTCGCCCTGAATAGCCATGAGCCGATCCTGCACAGCGGTCTTCGTGACGTTCCCTTTTTCGTTTATCGCGTCAGCAAGCAAACCCTCATCACCGCTGTTCTCTTCGATGAATTCCTCCAACTCACGCGCCGCGTTGTCGTGCTCGATTTGCAGCGCGTTAATCGCGGACTGCTCATCGGCGAAATAACGCGCGACAACCAGAATCGGCGGCACGAGGTCCATCTTGTACTTCTTCCGACCAATGATGAGGTCGGGCGTTTCTTTGATCTTTCTCTCTTTATCTTCAACGATCCCTCGTGGCTTCGCCGCCTCAATCCATCCATCACCGGCAATGAGATACACGTCGTCCTGCATTGTCTCGCGCCAGTAGTCCATCAGTCTCTGGTAAACGTCGTACCGATCAATGAGCGGTTGGTCCGTAAAACGCGCGAGTAGATCTTCCGACAAGACGCTGATGACTCTGCGCGGCAGGTCGTTGATCTTCAGACCTTTGAGCATCGGCGCGTGCGTCTCACACCATCCATCCATGACCTCTTTGATCTGCGCCGAAAATGTTGTGAACTCGGGACACGCGAGAATCGCGGGCTTCACTTCGTTTGAAGGAACACGAGCATCGCTGTATCCGGGGCGGCCATTCTCTTTGAACAGAGCGCCACGCAATGAGGGAAACACTTTCCAATAATCATCGAGCGCTTCGATGTCGCGATTCGGGATGCCGCCGTTCAAGTGCGCATCGAGATCGTGCAAGTCTTCCGGTTCACTCGAATCGATGTAGCGGGGCAAGTTCAGGTTGTAGTCGTTGGCCGGACTCGCAATCTCCGAGACAGGTACCATGCGCGAATAGCGCGGCAACTCGACCTGTCGATTGAACACATCCACGATCTTGTGAATGTCCTGCGCGCGCAGGCGGTTCTTGTTGCCGTCCTTAATGAAGCCTTTGCTGGCATCGATCATGAAGATGCCGGTGCGCGCGTGAGCATTCTCCTTATCTATTACTACGATACAAGCCGGAATGCCCGTGCCGTAAAAGAGATTCGCGGGAAGACCGATGATGCCCTTGATGAGACCGCGACTCACCAGATTGCGGCGGATGTCTGCCTCCTTGTTGCCTCGAAAAAGTACGCCGTGCGGAAGGATGATCGCTCCCTTTCCTTTACTCTTTAGCGAAGCAATCAAGTGAAGCAGAAAGGCATAGTCGCCATTCTTTGCCGGAGGCACTCCGTACTCGAAACGTTTGAACTCATCCTCGCTGGGATTGAGACCACTAGACCACGCCTTTGCCGAAAACGGCGGATTTGCGACTGCATAGTCAAATGTCTTCAAACCGCCATCTTTGCTCTTCCAGTGCGGCGCCGATAGCGTGTTGCCGCGCCACAGCTCAGCAGTTGGATGCCCATGCAGGATCATGTTCATCCGCGCCAACGCCCACGTCGCAACGTCCATCTCCTGGCCGTAGATGGCCAGCTTTGTGGTGTTCGCTGCATCGGCAGCTTTAATCAATAACGAACCAGAACCGCAAGTCGGATCGTAAACCGTCGGCTGGTCTAACTCCGATGCACGATCCAAACCAATGACCTGGGCCATGATTCGCGACACTTCCGCCGGGGTGTAGAACTGGCCCTTGCTCTTGCCACTCTCGGTGGCAAAGTGGCGCATCAGATATTCGTACGCATCACCTAAAAGGTCATCGCCTTCAGCCCGGTTGGCGCGAAAGTCGAGGCCATCGAAGATGGCGACCAGCTTCGAGAGCGTGTCCTGCATCTCCTTGCCTGTACCAAGCTTGCCCTCGTCGTTGAAATCGGCCTGGTCGATTACACCTTTCAGGTCATTCGCGTCAGCAAGCCGACCGATGATCTTGTTGATCTTGTCGCCAATCTCTTTGTCGCCTTTGAGCGCGACCATGTCCTTGAAGCTCCCGCCTTCCGGAACTTCAATCAGTGCGTTTGGCTTGCCGTGGTACTTATCTGACACATACTTCATGAATAGCAGTGTCAAGACGTAGTCCTTGTATTGCGATGGATCCATGCCGCCTCGCAACTCGTCACAACTAGCCCAGAGAGATGAATAAAGTTCAGATTTTTTAATTGCCATCGTTTAAGGGTCGTTAAGATTCAATGATTCGTAAGATTGATTGTTTTCAACGCGGCGTTGGCACGCCTTGATGATAAGCAGAGGTGGCTTCGAGTGGGAGCGCACCGAATGCGGCCTTCCGCGGACCTGCGTATTGTGCCCTAGTCCAGCCAGCATTTCTAGCAAGTTTCATCCCTGGCCGGAAACTTAATCTACACAACTACTTTGGATATTGATCGCGGATGGCGAACGGCATCGGCACTCCGTCTCTCAACAGCACAACCATTTGCGCAATCGGCCGAAAAATACTGCCTCAAGCGAAAATTTTTGTGCTATGGTCGCGTCATCCCCTCGAAAAAGAAGAAGCGGGCCGACCTTGTGCGTCAACACACGATCGACCCTAGACCATCAACCTTCCATCGAAAGGATGACGATCATGGTTACTGATACTAGCGCACCCGTGCGCAGCGAAGCACCTCACGTAAACCAAATAACCAGAACTGCGACGATTTTGAATGCTCTTAAACGCAGAGCGCAGGCAGTCGTAAACGACACTTCGATCGATCCGCAAAGCCGCGCGATTATCCGTTACGCAATGGAGATCAACGATCCGTGGCTGGCTGAACTCGTCCGCCGCGCCGATGAGGGGTTAGAGACAATCGACTTCTCGCAAACACCCGACACGCTCGAACACGATGTGAGCGACAAAAGAGTTAGAGCACTCGCAGACATGATCTGTCGGGATGGGAATGAGCCGGAAACAAAATCAGCAGCCCTGCTCGTGCTGATGTCTTCGATCGAAGACTCCGCGTATCCGAAATCACTCGCGAACACAGCAAAACACCTGGCGTTCGCCCGCTGCGGTGAGCTGAACCTTTACGGCATGGTCGAGGCGCAGGTTGCAACAGTTGAGCACGAGTTGTTTGCGAACGTCGTTTAGTGCCAGGGTTAGATAGACTGTCGGGGCGGCCCTCCGTCGCCGCCCCTCGTTTTTGGAATTCCTGGGCCGATCTTTACTTTTTGACGTGTCATCACTCTCGACGTTCATAGTCGGAGTGGTAAATTGTGGCAAGGTAGAAACAGCATGTCGACAGAAGCACTCAACAGGATTATCAAAGAAGTTAACGCCCTCACACCGCAAGAACGCCGCGAGTTGATCGACCGATTGGCGCACGAAGAGCAAGATTCATCCTTGCGGGAGTGGTTGACCAAAGCTCGAAGTATGCGAGCGGAACTTCCGCTCACCAGCGATTCAGTAGACATATTGAGAGATCTCCGTGAGGTGCGCTCCAGGCAATGAAATCAACGGAAGTTTGAAGTCGAGACGGACAGTATTCTTCGACAGAAGGCATCATTGCGTCGAGAATTGACGGCTGACCAAGCGAAACGTGCCTTTGCTTCACTCCGGGCATTGCCAATTAAGACCAGGCATTCAGCAGAGCAAAGAGAACGGGCTTGGGAAATCGTTTGATCGTAGCTCAGGCTATCCACGGGATCTGCGTCCGCACGTTGAACGGGCGTTCACCAATGGACAACGCTGTAGGGCGTTGTCGTTAACGTAAAAACCAGATCATCCATTGATGTGGTCTCATTACGCTAACAAGCACTCGGGTCTAGTTTTGGTATTTGACTGAAACTAACGAGTTCTTTCGGTCGCCTTGACATGGACAACCAGACGATGCTGGCGGGACGCTCCCGCTCTGGTCCAACGATTCGTTCGGCGCGTTTCAGTTAGCCGAGCGTCTGTCCATTTAGGTCCAATTCCAGCGACGGAGACGCGGCGTGAGGATCCCCGGCCCTCAGGGGGCGCGCCGCCGCTGGACGACGCCCGAATCCACGAGCGCGCCGGTCCGGCTGACGGCGTTGAAGAACAACTGGTCCGCGTCGATCTCGACGGCGAGGAACACGCGGTCCCTGTCGTACCCCGCCGCCGTGAGGGTCGAGCGCGGGTCGATGTCGCCGAGGGCGAGCTTGCCCCCGGAGCCGGCCACGAAGTACGTGATCCCACGCTGCGGCTTCGTCCGCTCGTAGATATGGTCGTGCCCGGAGAAGGCGACGGTGACGTTGTGCTTGAGGAAGATCGGCTCGAGCAGTTCACGCAGGCTGAGCCTCGAGCCGTGCCTCTTGCCCGAAGAGTAGATGGGGTGGTGGAAGTAGGGGATCATCCACGCCTCTTCCCCGGCGAGCTCGCTCCGGAGCCACTCCAGTTGCGTGGGCGTCGGATAGTCGCTCTCGAGCGCGATGAACTTCACGCTCTGTTTCGGGGACTTGAAGCTGTAATACGTCTTTCCGCCCATGTTGAAGTCGCCGTAAAGCCTCTGCAGGCGGTCGTCGTGGTTTCCGAGCGCCGCGTAGAACACGATCCCCTTCGCCCGCAGCGCAGCGTACGGCTCCTGGAACTTCCTCTTGAAGTCCTCCGGAGTCTCTTGCCCGAGCATGTTGTCGCCGACCGTGATGACGAGTTCCGCCGGGAAGCGCTCGCAGAGCGCCGCCATCTGGGCCGCGAGCTCGTACTGGGGTTTCTCGCCGGTCCCGTAGTCGCCGAGCACGAGAAACTTCAACGACCCTTCCCGGTTGGGCAACGGGACGGCAGCCCGCACCGCGGAGGCCGGGCGGTCCTGGGACGTCCGCGGCGCGGGTTGCGATCCGGCGGGGCCGGACACAGGGGGCCACAGCGCGGCGGCGACGAGGCAGAGGAGGATGCGACGAATTCGCATGGGCGTGCTCCAGAGTCAGAGGGGGACCACGTTGCGCAAGACGTCGACGACAATTTGGGCGTCGATGTCGAGCAGGACGAGGTCGCGGCCCACGATTCGGTACTGGATCTCGACTGGCAGCAGGGGCAGGGCGCTGAGAAGCCGGTACGGCACCGTCGAGAGAGGGAGCACCGACGGGTAGCGTGTGTTGATGTTTATGCGGAACGTCCGCCCCGGCGCCTCATCGTAGATCTCGGCACGCAGCGTGCGGCCTCCGGGGCCGGCAAGTCTCTCCCGGATCAGACGCCGCAGGAGCGGGCGGACCTTACGGACGAACAAGTCGCCCTCCCTGGAGCGAGCGCGCTTGGCAGCGAGCAGCTTCTCCAGACCGACCTGGTAAGCGTGAACGCTTTCGGGCGGCGGTTTCGGCGGGAGCGGAGCGAGCTTCTTGTCGAGCCGGCGGCGCAGTTCGACGTACTCGGCCACCTCTTTCTGGAACTCTTCGAGCCCCTCAGCGTCGATCTCGCGCTGGTCGGCCTGGGGCGGAAGCCCCCTCTGGCGCGCAACGGCGTCCGGGGGCTGGGAACAAGACCAGGTGGCGACGAGGATCAGCGCAATGATTTGGCCGATGCGGTTAAGGCGGCCTCGAAGCCAACAGCCCGCGGCGGTTCGACAGTGCGATGGTACCATGGTGCGCCTCCTCGAGGTTGCGGCTCTGGGTACTCGAAAATTGTCGTATGATCACCGCCGGGAGATCCAGGCGGTGATGATGCGCTCCACGTGATTACACCCGCCAGCCACTAGTATTACTGAATGATTAAGTAATCGGTCTTCACAGCAACTTACAAGCGCGTCAGCTGGCCGATTCGCTCTCTTATCACTTTGATGTATTCCTCGCGCGTGTCTTTTGAATAGTGCGCCGCATCAAACGCGTCACGAAGTTGCTCGTCCGAAAGCTGCGAGAGCTGGATTCCGATCCAACGAGCGTGTTCTATCGGAATCTGCTGCATTGTTTTTTCTTTCTTGACCTGGTTCGCGTGGTAAGACGGATGAAACACTGCGGTAAAGATCCCAAGGTTCTTCGGACGTGTGCTGTAAGCGAATTTGACTGTTCCGTTGCTGTTCGTTCCCAGTATGAACTGTGATGAAACAAAATCCTCGAGGTTGTTTTTCGTTCGCTTACCGCCCAGCCCGCCGACCTTGCCCAGCGTGGCGCCTAAATCAGTAACGAAATACCGGGCCTCATGGCGGCCGCTATTTTCGTCAGTGACGTGCAGGATCCGATTATTGGATGTGCGAACATCGTAGTTGTTGAGAAGGACCATCAACACTTTCAAACCGTTCAGTTCGCGCGATCCCGTAAAAGGGTTCACTTCCCATTCCCATTCGGCGCCCCGTTTGAACCCTTTCCTCCGTGGCTCGAAACGCGCACCGCGCACAAAGTCGCCTTCTATAAATTCGCGTCCCCGTGACAGACGCGGCAAGCCGCTGACCTGAACGCGATCAAAATAGTAGGCTTCCTCTGAGAAATAACCCATGGCCCATACGATCCGAACCACAAACGTTTCGGACTGCGCTTCCTCGCCGAGTTTTACTTTCCACTCAACACCTTTCGCGTCCTTCAGGCTGAACTTGGGTGAGGCACCTGTCTTGTCTTCACTGATGAACGTAAACGGCGGGACTGGCACAAGCTCCGCTGCACCCGGTCCATATCGGAGATCGAGCGCAGCGATCACGCCTGGATCACGCCAGAGGACGGGAGTAGGCGAATCCACGACTGGAGCTCGTTGCTGTGATACCGCAAACGTAGAATTTGCCAGGATTAGCAGCGCACTTAGAATGCCTGGTACAAATGTTTTCAGACGCATCGTGAATGTACCTTTCAAGATTACAAATCGTCTCACTTTCTTAGCTTTATGCGTCAGAAACGCCGGCTCATTAAAAAGCAACGGATGTGCCGTCTGGTTTGGCGCAAAAATCGAGCTCTCAACTGCTTAGGGGATTCGTTTGTGGGGAAAAGTTGCGCAACAGTGGGAAGAAACACTCTACGAGGACCGCATCACGTCAATGGCAACCTGCTAAGTATTTAGTCATCTAAACGGAACGGGCCCGGGTTACAGGCCGAAATCCGACATTCAGGATTAATCCGAAATGAAGCGTCAGCACAAACCTCCGATTCTGTTTAACTTTTCCGTCGTCGTCGCTCTCCTTCTCATTCAGGTCCTGGTGGCTTATGCCCAGTCGTTCAGCAACACCGTTACAGCCGGCATTGAGAATTTCGGCAAGGTGAATGACAACTATTACCGCGGCTCGCAACCTGACGCTGCGCAGTTTGCCGAATTGAAGAAACTCGGCATTAAGACGATCGTCGACCTGCGAAAGGACAGCGTCGCTGAATCGGCCGGCTGGGCTCGCACCGCAGGACTCAACTACGTCAACATCCCTTTAACGACCAAGCAAGCCGCAACCCCGGCGCAAATAGAATACTTCTTGAAGTTGGTCAACGATCAGGCAAACTGGCCCGTGTTCGTCCACTGCAAAGGTGGACGCCATCGGACCGGCGAAATGACGGCCATTTATCGGATTACCAGGGACGGTTGGACCGCTCAGCAAGCGTACGAGGAGATGAAGAGGTACGATTTTGAAGACAGTTTCTTTTACCCTCGATCGCTGAAGAAGTTTGTCTACTCCTACTACGAGCAATTCACATCGCAGAACGGGTCAGGAACACACGCCGCGACCGCTGCCGCCAGTTCTCCCTAGATCGCGACCGCCAGGCGCGTAAGGGGACTTAACACTACCAATCAACCGCGATTCAATATTGCGTATAGATCATAAGTAGTGCTCACATCCTTGTGGCATCGTTGGTTTTGTTTTGCTACGGTTTCCCGAATGGAGTAGCTTGGGGAATGAGAAACCAGTGGCTAAAAACTACCGACCCACATTTGTTTCCCGCCTCTCTGTCAATCAACTGTGTTGGTTCATCTTTGCTTTTCTCGTGGCTCATGTGATCGAAGAGTTTCCACGCTTCCCAGAGTGGGCCACACGTCATTTTGGCACGACCACCACAGGCTTCTACATCCTTTCACACATACCTCTGCTCATGGGCGTGTTCTTCATCGTTTACCGGAGTTCCAGGGATCAAAGGCATGGTATCTGGATTAGCTTCGCCGTACTCGTGCAATGGGCGCTCTTCATTAACGGCATTTTTCATGTCGCAACGACACTAGGGTTTGGCGAATACTCGCCCGGCTTAGTGACGGCTTTGGTTCTATATCTTCCTTTTACAATCTATTTCCTGAAGCGCATTTTGCGGGATGGGTATTTGAGTCACACCCAAGTAGCGAGTTCATGTATCGGTGGCACTGTGTTGGCGGTATTGATAATCAGCAGTCTATGGTTGAATATGGGATTTATTTAGTTGACTCGGTTGACCCGTTGACCCGGGCTTGCGCAAAAGTGATTTGGCTCGCTTCGGGTTCAAAGTCATTTGGCACGCTTCGCTTCGGGTTCAAGTCATTTGGCTCGCTTCGCTTCGGCTTCGCCGCCCGATGTGAGGCAAGGCTATGCCTTGCCGTTAGCACCCCTCGTAGTAGTGGGCTATGCCCTCGGTTCGGGCTCCGCCCTAAGGACTTATGGGCCAAGGCCGAACCGGGGGCTTAGCCCCGAACATTATTTTAAAAGCCTGACGGCAAGGCATAGCCTTGCCTCACATCGGCCGGCGAAGCCGAAGCAGAGAGCGCCAAAATGACTTTTTGTGCAAAGCCAGTTGACCCGGGCTTGCGCAAAAGTGATTTGGCGCGCTTCGCTTCGGGTTCAAAAGTCATTTGGCACGCTTCGCTTCGGGTTCAAGTCATTTG
>DASVGE010000085.1:0-16090 GCA_036379695.1 Pyrinomonadaceae bacterium
AGCCCCTCTTCCTGACTTGTTCTATTGAACAGACTTGTTTTATTGAACAGACTAGCTATTGAACAGACTTGCTAACGGTTCACTAACTAAAGAACAGGCAGCCGCCAGATCTTCCCGTCGAACTCACTAATCCAAAGCACCTGACCGTCCCAGGCTAATCCGCTGGGGCGCTCAAGCTGAGGCAACCTGTACGTCGCGGTTACCTGGCCCGTGACAGGGTCTATTGATGAGAGCCGCTTGTCCTTGGCATGCCACAGCCTCGATCCGTCCCAGGTCAATGCGTGCGTCATGTCAGGTGCGGAGCCCGGCGGGAGCGGGTACTTCTCTACAACCTTCCCCGTCTCTGGTTCGATCTTCAACAGGAGTTGGGTCTCCGACGTGGGCAACTTGTACTTCATCCAATGCCAGGCGATCCACAAGTGGCTCCCGTCATAGACCATGCTGGAATAAGATTGGCTGCCTGACTCTTCAATTTGCTTGCCCTTGAAAATGCGTTCTGTCTTCCAGTCGCGCATGTCAATCGATCCAAACGACTCCCCATACGCGCCCGCGATCCACAACTTACCATTCACGAAACTGATACCGCCCGGACTGCCGAACGCACCCGCCACATCCATGATAGCCCTGTGCTGCTTGTCGTCTTCACTGATCTTCCAGGCCAGTGTCGAGGGATCGAGCGTGGCGTAGCGACCGTGGCCGAGGTAGATCGTGGCCCAGATCTTTTCGCCGTCGTAAGCAAGCCCTGTAATCCGTTGCGGCAGCGCGTCAGGAAGTTGCGTAACGCGTTCGAGTGCGTCCAGGTCAGGAATACCAGCGGAAGAACCAGCGTTGACAGACGGACAAGTGATGAGGATTGCGAGCACACAAAACAGCAATACACTTCTCATCGAAACACCTCCGCGTTTCTAAGGATGGCGTCCCTCATTCTAGACCAAATTCCGCGAACAATATAGATTACTGGGTCCAACGTGACTCAATCTTCAATCGAAGCTGAAACAGAAGGAGGTGCTTCCGGTTGCATGTTCCGACAACACCACCTGAACTGACCTCCGCACTCTATGCCGCGGGTACTCTCCGAGAGGGTGCCATAATCGAAGTAGCGATCACGCTGCAGATCAAGACAACGATTTCCAATCTATGGTTCGTTGAAGTCGAGTACGCGGCAGGCTCGTCTCCTGAGCTGCCCAAACGACTACTCCTGAAGTGGCCGGTCGAACAGTCGCCGGCGCCCGAGCGAGGCGAACCTGAGCTTAACTTATATCGCGAACTCGCACCGCAGTTGCCATCTCCTCCGATGGTCCAATGTCTTGCTACCGCACCGCTAAGCAGCAACGAGCAATGGCTGATTCTCGAAGATCTGCGTTCGAGTCACACGAATCCACCATGGCCCGAGCGGCCAACTGATAAAGAGGTGTATGAGGCTGTTGCGGTTCTCGCGCGTCTTCATGCGCGTTGGTGGGAAACGCCGGAACTCGGCGCGACGGTCGGGACGATGCATACGGAAACGAGTCTCCGCACGATGGTTTACGGGTTCAGGGACCACCTGCCGGGTTTCTTTGCAGACCTCGGGGATGATCTTCCGCTCGCTGATCGCGTGCTGCTCGAAGACGTGTTCGATTCGTCTCTTCGGCCATGGCTCCGGCTACTGGACCGGCGGGGGCTCACAGTCATCCACGGCGATGCGCATACGTGGAACTTTCTGTTTCCTCGATCGGGAGAGGGCATGCCGTACCTTATCGATTGGCAGCTTTGGCATCCGGACGTCGGGCCGAAGGACCTTGCATTCATGATGGGGTTGCACTGGGAGCGCTCAGCGCGCGCGCAACTCGAGCTTCCGCTGCTTCACTTCTATCACCAGGAATTGATTAGTGCGGGCGTGAGTAACTACTCGTTTGATGATCTGTTTCTTGATTATCGACGTTGTCTGGTGCGGAACCTGACCTTCCCGATCATCTGCTGGTCCCGCGGCGACCCGCGCGAATCCTGGCGTCATCGACTCGACTACGCTCTCGCCGCCTACCGCGACCACGACGCCGCCGAAGTCTTGTAGCCTACAAAAACGTTAAGCCGCAGATTAACGCGGATGACGCAGATCGGAGCTGCGTGCATTCGCAATAATCTGCGGCTGAGTTTTTCCTTACTGTGACGCCTTCTTACGTTGCAGCACGTTGCATGCTTCCACAACCGTCGTCGGATCGATCGCGACGTTTCCTTCGTCGATGTGGCGGATGATGCCTTCTTTATCGATCAGGAAGGTGGCGCGATTTCCGAAGCCCTGCTCTTCGTTAAAGACGCCATACGCCTTCACGACGGTGCGTTTGAAATCGCTGAGTAGCGGAAATGTTATCTCAATCTGTTTTGCGAATTCGCGGTTGGCGGGAACGCTGTCTACACTCAGACCGAAAACCTGAGTCTCGGTGTTTTCGAATTTGGCGATATCAGCCTGATACGCCTTCAGTTCCTTCGTTCAACCACCGGTGAATGCCAGCACATAAATTGCCAGCACCACGTTTTTCTTGCCCTTGAAATCGCTCAGCTTGTATTGCTTTCCGTCAGTGGCGCGCAGCGAGAAATCGGGCGCCGGGTCACCGACCTTGAGGTGTGTTTTGACCGGAGGTGGCTGTTGTGCCAGTGCGACAACGCTAAAGACAGCAAGCAGCACAAGGCTTGTCAGAAGTCTTTTGAACATATTTGGAGTCCTTGCATTAGAGATCGTGCTAGATGTTGCGGGTTGAATTTATGAACTAAGGCGCACAGAGTCAAGGTGCGCTCTTACGATCGCTGCGACTTCCGCCGCTCGACGACATGCTGGTAACGTTCGATCTCGTCCGCTTCGTAAGTGTCAGTTTGATGACATTGAATGCAACGCCACGTGTATTTTCTCAGCAGAACTGCTTTTCCCTGAGAAGTATCGCGGTGGATCGGCTGCCGCACACCACAGTTCTTACACGTTACAACAAGGTACCAGGCGTAAGCTTCACAAAGTGATAAAGGCATTGGGGAAAACCGGCCGAAAATTTGTTTTGGGAAACGAATGGCCAGTATGAGACCTTATAGAGCAAGTGGCTCACGATGTCTATCGTTAAAACAGGAATTTTTGATCTCGAAAGGAAACGACGATGACGACTCTCAACCTGTCAGCAGAGGAACATAGCAGTTACAACTACTACCCTCGCACGATGATCCGTTTATGCGCGATCTCTTATGACGACTTCTACAGTATTCCCGGCGAGGTCCAACAACTCGGATGGGAAGTCGTCTGGGGTCCGGCAGAACTCGTTAGCTGGTTGGATATCTCATACAGCCTCGCGTTTATCTGCCGGCGTCAACGCTCCTCCGCGCCCGACGAATACACCGTCGTGATTCGCGGCACGAACATGATGAGCTGGGACTCCTGGGAAAAGGAAGATTTCGCCATCGGCTCTACTCGACCATTCAACGAACTCGCCCCACATGCTCCCGCCAACGCGCTCATCTCGCACGGTACCTATCGAGGCACGCTTGACCTGCTGAGGTTGAGAGACCCGTACCAGAACACGAGCATCGTCGACTTTCTCACGAATGCAAAACCGCCCGTTCTTTATGTCACGGGCCACAGCCTTGGTGGCACTCTTTCGCCACCCCTTTTCGCGTATCTCAACGACGTCCTGTATGGCGGAAACTACGTGCACAACATGGCGCTATGGACCTTCGCCGGACTTACACCCGGAGACGTCAACTTCAACACCTACTTCAATAGCCTGTTCAACCCGCAGTTCCCCTGGCGCTTGCACAATAATCTGGACATCGCACCATTCTGTTGGTGGTCCGAAGACAACATCAAGAACATCTACCGAGCTAACAGCTTGAATTGGGGTTGGCCGGAAGACGATTTAATGGAAAGTCTGTTTGACCGCGCCAGGGGCAAGAACTACGCGCAGCCGCTGGGAAACCAGGTGCTACTGGGCACGTTCAATAACGAAATCATCGACGAGTATGTCTGGACGGCGCAGGCGATGTATCAACATCACGTTTCGACTTACCAGACGCTCGTCGACACAGCTTACCCGGAAATACTCGCCAGCTCAGCGTGAAGCCTTGTCGACTTCACAAATACTTATCTGCGTTTGGCGCTCTTGCGCAACTTTTAACTCGACGAGTTTCGGATTGTCATAATCGGAATTTCGCAATGAGTTTGCTTGTTGCTTATAACCGTCGCACGAAAAGCTCCGGGCGTCATCCCGGTGCATTGTTTGAACACTCGTGTGAAGTGACTCTGATCGGCAAAGCCTGATGCCGAGGCGATGGCTGCCAGCGCGATGTCGGGATCTGCCAGTTGCTGGCAAGCAAACTGAACACGCAGATCGTGCAGGTAGTCGCCAATCGCCTGATTGTGAAACTGGCGGAACACTCTGGACAGGTGCGCGGGATTGACGGAGACCTGTGCGGCTATCTCTCCAATTGTAAGATTCTCCTGAAATTCGTTCTTCAGTAAATCCTCAACTCTCGACAACCACTCCGGCGGCCGCCGCTCAGGAACTCTCTCACGCCGCGCCACAAGCGCGAGCATCTCTAACACCAAACCTTCGATCACGAGCGACGAACACCGATCGGGATTGAGATACTCGCGATACAGTCGCATAGCGAGCCGGCTCAATTCGCTGCCGGGCAAAGCGATTGAGCTTTGCGGAGCGACACCGCATTCACGAAGCCGCTCCAGCCACTCATCCTGTAGCTCCACACTGAAAATCCGCATTCCCGCCGGACCAATCTCATCGTGATGTGTAACGCCGGAAGGATGAAAGATCGTCGTGTATGGTTTGAGCGCCTCGGTTCTATGACCGAACGTTTCGCTGTAATGGCCGTAAAGAAGCAGATGAAAAAACGCAAGCTCATGAGAATGCATGGGCAGTCTTCTGGCCCGGTCATGTTTGAACTCGGCAAGGATGATTCCTTCGCCGATGTGTTTACGCAACACCTGTCCGTAGAAGTGACCGGGTCTTAGCGTTTGTGAAGTCGAGCTGTATGGGGGATTGCTCATAGGTGACGGCTTCGATGCCATGTATTGAAAGATCGTTGACATCGAGTACGTCGCCAGATGCAGATCTGTTCTATGTAGCTGTAGTTTGTTCAATACAAGTGGTCCAGCGCCGTCGTATCCTTCGCGGCCTTTAATCATGAGCACTGTTGTGGCGCGAAGTTCTACGAAAGATGGGAAAGAAATCCAGAATGTGGAAGCCCGGATCAATTCATTGAAGGTCCTGGCGCTGACACTCTTGCGCGAGGTCGAGAACCTCGAAGAGCAAGGTGCAAACAGTAGTCCCGGCGCGCTGAACTTACAGAACGAAGTCCATCGCTTTGAAGCAGAGATGATTCGCAGCGCGCTGATAAGGACAGGCGGCCGGCAGCGGCGCGCGGCCCGGCTGTTAGGAATGAAAACTACAACTCTTAACTCGAAGATCAAGCGCTATCACATAGAAGGAGACGTGATGAAAGTAAAGAGCAACGTCAAAGCTGGTGAAGGAGCGGGCTTAGATCCGCACGGCAACGTGAGCCCTTAATCTATGTCGATTGCGTTCTCTCGTTCCATGCGGCTCTTCGATGTGTCCGACTTCCGCGGACCCATGATCAGTATCGCAGTGGCCGCACTTGTTCTGGGAGCGTGGTTTGTCTGGGCGTTGCGAGCACGCATCTCGCTGTATGAAGTTGCTCACACGGCACGACTCGAAGTTGAACATGCGGCTTATCCGATTGAAGCGCAGGTCTCGGGGCGAGTCGTCAAGAATTATTTGGTGCTGGGCCAACACGTAACAGCCGGCCAACTCCTTGTCGAACTCGACGACGCTTCCGAACGCCTCAAGCTTGCGGAACAGCAGGCGCAACCGGTCGCGCGCGAATCCCAGGTGGCGGCCTTGCGCGGTGAAATAGCGGCTGGTGAAAAGGCACTCAACGAGGCACGACAAACCGCGGGCGCTGCCCTGGACCAGGCGCGCGCGCAATTGAGAGAAGCGGAGGAAGCCGCGCGCTTTGCACACATCGAAGAGGATCGTTTGAGTCCATTGCGGGCGAGCGGAGTTATTTCCGAACTCGAATTTCTGCGGATTAAGTCAGAAGCACAAAAGCGCGACGCGGCCGCTGCCAGTGCGCGACTCGCAGTGGTGAAGTTGGAGCAGGAGCATCGGACCATTGGGCGCGATCGGGAGGCGCAACTCGAGAAACTGAAGAGTGAGATCACGCGCGTCGAGAGTCAGATGTTTACCGATCAAGCAACGATCAAGAGGATGGAGCACGAGATCGGCATTCGCCGCATTGAGGCGTCAGTGAGTGGGCAAATTGGTGAACTCACCGAGCAGCATCCGGGGACCTTTGTTGCAGCCGGTACCAAACTCGGTGCCATTATTCCGGAAGGCGGGCTGAAGATCGTTGCCTATTTTCCGCCGGAATCAGCGTTGGGCCGAATTCAGCCCGGTCAACCGGCGTTATTGCGGCTCGATGGTTTTCCGTGGGGCCAGTATGGAAGTCTGGCAGCGACAGTAAGGACCGTGGCCGGTGAACCGAAGGATGGGCGCGTGCGAGTTGAACTGCAAATGCTCCGCGACCAGGTTGCCGCGATACCGTTGCAGCATGGACTACCCGGCACGATCGAGATCGAAGTAAGAAAAGTTTCGCCGCTAATGCTAATCGTTGAATACGTCGCAGCGTCTCTCACTGTCAGTTAATTAAAGGAGAAACGAAATGAGAACGAAGACCAACATCAAGGCGGGCTCTTATCGCGCTCGTAGTACCAGAGGAGGTTTCTAGACATGAAGACTAAGACCAACATCAAGGCTGGTTCATATCGTGCTCGCAGCACCACGGGTGGTTTCTAGCCACATCGCGGTCCGTCGAAGAAGATAAAGTAAGCCACAGATGAACACGGATTCCATACACAGATCTGAATAAAATCCGTGTATGAAATCCGTGTTCATCTGTGGCTTACTCTTCTTTGCCACCCCTACACAAATTCCTCTGAGCGCGAATGAAACGCCGCCTCATAATTCCCGAAGTGGTCCAGACTTCGATGATGGACTGTGGGCCCGCATCGCTCAAAGCCATGCTCGAAGGTTGGGGGATTCCGGTGAGCTACGGTCGATTGCGAGAAGCTTGCCAGACCGACGTTGACGGCACTTCGATCGACACGCTCGAAGAAGTCGGATCACAACTAGGCCTCACCACCGAGCAGATCATGCTGCCGGTCGATCACGTGCTGCTATCGTCGGCCAACGCATTTCCGGCAATCGTGGTTGTGATGCACCCGAGTGGCGTCACGCACTTCGTAATTGCCTGGCGCAAGCATGGGAACTTTGTGCAGTTGATGGATCCGGCGATCGGACGCCGCTGGGTCTCGTGTCGCCGTTTTTTGGATGAGCTTTATGTTCACCGGCTGGCAGTTCCAGCGGCTGATTGGCGTGAGTGGGCCGGCTCCACCGAGTTTCTGAGTCCGCTTCGTGAGAGGCTAAATCAATTACGTATTCCGTCTGCGACTCAGAACCGTCTGATCGAAGAAGCGACGAGTGATAAAACGTGGCGCGGGCTTGCGGCGCTCGATGCAACTACGCGTTTGCTCGCTGCGATCGTGCGTGCGAGAGCGATCAACTCCGGTACACAAGCAGCGCGAATGTTAGAAGCCTTCACTCACAACGCCCACAATGAAGATCAGAACGATGCGCTCACGATTCCGCCGTCTTATTGGTCAGTGCGCCCGGTTGCTTCCGATTCGGACGAGGAGCAACTCCTGCTGCGTGGCGCAGTGCTCGTACGTGTGAAAGGCGTGCGGTCCAAAGTCGAAAACGTGCAGCAACAACTTTCACCGGAGCTTGTTGCCGCACTCTCCGAACGTCGCACGCGGCCGATGCGTGAGTTGTTCCGCATGTTTCGTGCCGATGGAGCGCTGGTGCCGTTGGCGCTTCTGTTTGCGTTGGTGCTGGCGGCAGGCAGTGTGATCTTCGAGTCTCTTTTATTTCGCCGGCTACTCGAAATCGGACATGAACTGGTCTTATCTCGACAGCGTCTTGGCGCTATTGGTTTTCTTTTACTTTTCCTGATTGCGCTGTTGCTTCTCGATCTACCAATCGTGGCCGCTGCGTGGAATCTGGGCCGTCGTTTAGAGATGCGTTTGCGCATTGCTTTTTTAGAGAAGCTGCCGCGTCTGAGCGATCGCTATTTTCATAGTCGCCTCACTTCCGACATGGCAGAGCGCGCGCAAAGCATTCATCGCCTTCGTGCGTTGCCTGAGATTGCCAGTCATCTAATCCGCACTGTTTTCACCCTCGTGGTGACGATCGTGGCGATCGTCTGGCTCAGTCCTTCGAGCAGATCACTTGCAATCGTTGCGGCTGTGCTCATCGTTGCGATTCCCGTGCTGGGAAACCTGTTTCTGTCAGAGTACGACTTGCGCGCACGTACTCATGCCGGCGCATTGAGCCGCTACTATCTGGGCGCGCTGCTTGGACTCGTCCCGATTCGCACGCATAGCGCTGAGCGCGCCATTCGTCTCGAGCACGAGGGTTTGCTGTTGGAATGGACGCGGGCCGCGCGTTCGGTACAAAAAGGCGTCGTCACAGTTGAGGCGTTGCAACTATTCACCGGATTCGGGATGGCGGCACTGCTCGCGTACAACTACGTGATGAATGAAAGTCAGATCGGCGCGGCGGTGTTGTTGATCTTCTGGGGATTGAGTCTTCCGGTGATAGGCCAGGACATCGCGATTCTCACTCGCTTCTATCCGTCGTTTCGGAACATCACTCTTCGTTTGCTCGAACCGATGGGCGCGATCGAAGAAGAAGGTGAGAGCATTGACACGGCTGTTCGACCAGAATCGAATGCTGCTGTATCGATCGTGCTGCGCGACGTCAACGTCGTTGCGGCAGGACACACGATCCTCGAAGACATAAACCTCACGGTCGAACCCGGCGCGCAGGTCGCGATCGTCGGTTCATCGGGCGCAGGTAAATCGAGTCTGTTCGGATTACTTCTTGGTTGGCATCGTGCTTCGCAGGGCCAGGTTCTGGTCGATGGTTGTGCGCTCGAAGGACGGCAACTTGAAGAACTGCGGCGCTGTACTGCGTGGGTCGATCCCTCGATCCAACTTTGGAATCGCTCGTTGCTGGAGAACCTTCGTTACGGCACGAACGGCAATGCAATCGCATCGATTGGCAATGTGATCGATGCGGCTGATCTCAGCCGCACCCTGCAACAACTTCCGGATGGATTACAGGCAGCCCTCGGAGAAGGTGGAGCGCTGTTGTCGGGTGGCGAAGGCCAGCGTGTTCGGCTTGGCCGTGCGATGCTGAGGCCGCAGGTCAGGCTCGTACTTCTCGACGAGTCGTTTCGTGGTCTCGATCGACAAAGTCGTCACACGTTGTTGACCCACGCGCGAAAAGCATGGCCGGAAGCGACGCTACTTTGCATCACTCACGACATTGCCGCGACGCGTTCATTTGAGCGAGTGCTTGTTATCGACGCGGGGAAGATTGTTGAAGACGGAGCGCCGGCAGAACTATTAAGGCAAGCAGGATCGCGTTACAAGGATTTGCTGCAGGCAGAAGAAGCGGTGCGAAGAGGACTCTGGTCAGGCGTCGTGTGGCGACGTATGCAGTTCAACAAAGGACAGCTTCAGGAGACTTTGCCTGAAGAGTCAGTAATCGCACTTGGAGGAGGTCAGTACTGTCCGCGGTAGCGGGTGGGTCTGTGATTGGCATGCGATATCGCTATCTACTTTGAAGCCGATGGTTGACCAACCCGCTACCGCAGGTGGTACTGACTGTATCCAACATGGAGTTGCATGACGGAAGATCTGATCAGATTGTCGTGGCCGTTGGAAAGATTGGCCGAAGCGCTTGAGGCCCTTGGCCACTCAAGCAAGCTCGCTGGCGTCACGACTCACATCAAGCACTTGCCGTCTGCGTTGGACGCGAACGACGACGAAGCAGTTGGAGAATGGATCAGTTCCAATGCCGATCAGCTTAACGTCGAAGCCCAACCTGTCTTTGCTTCGTATGCCGAGCTCGAGAAAGTCATACGCGCTATTGGACCAGCGCTGATTCGTATTCGAGTAGGCCGCGATGTCCGCTTTCTGGCCTTGCTGGCAAGTGGACGTGTCCTGGATCCAGATCTCCGGAAGCACAAAGTGTCGACGAAGATCATCTGCGCTGCGCTGCGCGAGCCTCTCGAACTTCCGTTAACACCACAACTGGACCAGCTACTCGAAAGAGTTGGCGTCGCGCGACGTCGTCGTGGCAAAGCGCGGCAGGCGATTCTGCGCGAGCGGCTCAGTGCAGTCACCATCGGCGGTTTTTGGGCATTGCGTCTGCCTCCGGGCGCCGGATTCTTTCGACAGTTGCAGCAGGCAGGAGTGCTGCGTGATACCGCGATACTGGCTGTTGCGCATGCGGTGCAATATGCGTTGGGGTTGCTGGCCTGGTTTGTGATTGGTCGAGCGGCTCTCGAGGGACAACTTGATTATGCAACCCTCGTCGCGTGGGCCATGCTTTTGTTGACCACGATCCCCTTGCGTGTATTAACCACCTGGAAGCAAGGCGTTTCAGCAATTCGAGCCGGCGGTTTGCTCAAGCAGCGTCTGCTTTACGGAGCGCTTCGGCTCGATCCCGATCAGATTCGTCATCAAGGCGCAGGTCAACTACTCGGCCGCATCATCGAGACAGACGCCGTCGAAACCATGGCGTTGAACGGAGGCTTTCATGGGTTGCTGGCGCTAATCGAACTCACGATGGCCGCCGCGGTGCTAAGTATGGGCGCTGGTGGGTGGCTACACGCTGGTCTGCTTCTTTTGTGGATCGTCTTTGCACTTTTCATTGGTTGGACTTATCTCAATAAAAGACGACACTGGATGGAACAGCGCATGTCCATCACCAATAACCTCGTCGAAAGTATGGTTGGACATCGAACCCGGCTGGCCCAGGAACCACGTGAGCACTGGCATGATGCAGAGGATCGATCGCTCGAGCATTACTTTCGGTCGTCGAAGCATATGGATCGGATCGCGGTCCTGCTGTCGACCCTCGTTCCGCGTGGCTGGCTCGTGATCGGAATTGCCGGGCTGGCGTTCGATTTTGTTCGTGGTGGTAGTTCGACCGGCTTGCTCGCTGTTGGTCTCGGTGGAGTGCTGCTCGCTTACTCGGCGTTGAGACGTATGGCAGCGGGAATGGCTCAATTGACCGATGCTGTTATCGCGTGGCAGCAAGTCTCGCTGATTTTTCATTCCGGCGCACTGAAGAATTCGATCAAGCCGGAAGTAAGTGTTTTGAAAGGCACTCCGCAAACCGGTGAAGTACTTCTGGACGGGCGCGATCTTGCGTTTCGATATAACGACAGAACTGAAGCAGTGATCAGCGGGTGTGATCTGCGAATCAAGACCGGTGACAAACTCCTGATCGAAGGACCTTCAGGCGGCGGAAAGTCCACGCTTGCATCGCTGCTGGTTGGATTACGACAACCTGATTCCGGCCTGCTCTTGCTGCGCGGCTTTGATCGTCGAACATTAGGCGACGCGAATTGGCGCCGGCTCGTAGTGAGCGCGCCACAGTTTCACGAGAACCACGTGTTGAGCGAAACGTTCGCCTTCAATTTATTGATGGGCCGCCGCTGGCCCGCGCGTCCAGAGGATCTCGAGGAGTGCGAAGCAGTTTGTCGAGATCTCGGGCTGGGCGAGTTGCTCGATCGAATGCCCGCCGGCCTCAATCAAATGGTTGGTGAAACCGGTTGGCAACTCTCCCACGGTGAACGCAGTCGTCTTTATATCGCCCGCGCCCTCCTCCAGCGCGCCGACCTGGTCCTCCTTGACGAAAGCTTCGCCGCCCTCGATCCCGAAAACCTGCGCCGCGCCCTAATCTGTGTCCTTAACCGTGTCCAAACCCTCGTCGTCATCGCCCACCCTTGAGGTAAACAGTGAGAAATTATCGCCTCGTTCGCGATCGGAGACGTTTCTTCAGTGTTTCTAACGGCAGAGAAGATGTGGGGTTAAAGTGATGATCGGCCAGGCGTGATTCCACCAGAGCCTCGTCAGCCTCCGACAATGATGGGTCATCCAACTCGATCAGGCGACGAACGAGAATCTGGCGTTCCTCAAACGTGAAAGCCGGCAGCGCCTCAAGAACTTCGTATAGATCCATAGCAACCAGTCTAACGTTTCTTAGCCTGCGGAGCAGGCGTAAGCATAAAGCCTGGGGCGTGAGCCCCAGGTTACATATGAAAAAAGTCGTTGAGCCCGCGAAGCGGGCGGCAGCGGATCCATTTCCCGCTGTCGCCCATTTCATGGGCTCCAGAAAATAGTGCAAAGCTAAACATCTGTCGAGTTCAGTCGCTCATGATAATAGCCCAACCTATGGAGTGTTCCAGATTCGGCACAGTCCGCCGCGATTTCCGCAGCCACTAATTCAAAATCGGCAATGCTTCGATCCGAACATTGCAAATATCGAAATCAGTCACGATGAAGACACTCGCAACTCTTGTCGGCACGATGCTTGCCAACTTAAGACGCAATTGATTCTGTTTCGCGCATGTCTGTTCCGCCTTCGGAACACTGAGAAAGGAAACGCATGAAAACGAAAACAGGAGTTAAAAGCGGTCTAGGACCTCGTATCGACGATAACGGTTAATTGGAGGACCAACATGCAAGTCAAAACGAAAGTCAAAGCCGGCGGTGGCCCAATCATGGACCCGAACGGTTAAAGGTGGCGCCAATGAAAATCAAAAGTCAGATCAAAGCGGGTCGCGGTTACGGCATGGATCCAAACGGCTAGTATTCAAAGGAGGCATCAATGAGAGTCAAAACACAAGTAAAGTCGGGCGCCGGTCCGGAGATCGATCCTAACGGGTAAGTCCCTCAATAGAAGGGCCAGCAACATGGAAGTAAAAACCAGCGTGAAATCCGCCGCCGGAGCGCGCATCGACGGAAACGGCTGATCACATAGATCAACGGCAGCGACCGCGTGTGAACGCGGTCGCTCCCGCTCGCCCCACACCAGCTCAAGCAACCCAGAAAACCGTTGAAACGGTTTTCTGTTTAATGCCAACCGTCTCGCATCGGGCTAAAGCCCGGTGTGAATGAAAGGACTGTTAGGCAAACGGCTATTGAAATCCTCGGTGTTCCGTATTCGGCACACTCAGTCACAGTTTCCATCTCCTCTAATCCAAATTCGGCAATGCGTCGATCCAAACACTCCAAATCAGTTGGAAGTGAATGGACGTAAATGCTCACAGCCAACTGTCGGCACGATGCTTGCCAATTCAGAAGCAGTTAATTTCTGCGCCGCTCATGTCTGTTCCAGATTCGGAACAACTATTAGCTGAGACTTCTGAGAAAGGGAAACGCTATGAAAAGAAAAACGGGCGTTAAGAGCGGTGTAGGAGCTCGTATAGACGACAACGGTTAAATTGGAGGATTACACATGCAAGTCAAAACAAAAGTCAGAGCAGGCGAAGGCTCACACCTCGACCCGAACGGTTAAATCAAACTGACAAAGAGGTGCACAAATGAAGATCAAAACTCAGGTCAAAGCAGGGAAGGGTTCAAGCCTGGATCCGAACGGCTAAATCTAAAGGAGACATCATGAACGTCAAAACCAGTGTGAAATCCGGCGCCGGAGCGCGCATAGATGGAAACGGATAAATCGGAGACGCTGCAATGAAAACAAAGACCGGAGTTAAAAGCGGCGCAGGGGTTCGGATAGACGACAACGG
This sequence comes from Pyrinomonadaceae bacterium, assembly GCA_036379695.1. Taxonomy (GTDB): domain Bacteria; phylum Acidobacteriota; class Blastocatellia; order Pyrinomonadales; family Pyrinomonadaceae; genus PSRF01. The sequence goes on from DASVGE010000085.1 coordinate 13,720, forward strand.
TTAATTGGAGGATCAACATGCAAGTCAAAACCAATGTCAAAGCAGGCGGTGGGGGAGCCATGGATCCTAATGGCGGTGGTCCAGGCATGGATCCGAACGGCGGATGAAAGGGGAAGATCATGAAGATCAAAAGCCGAGTTAAAGCGGGCGAGGGTGTTCTCATCGATCCAAATGGACGTTCTTAAGGAGTCAAACAAATGAAAGTCAAAACACAAGTAAAGGCTGGCTCCGGTTCGACCATCGATCCAGACGGTTGAAGCTCGAGAGAAAGGAGGCCAGCAACATGAAAGTTAAAACCAGTGTGAAATCCGGCGACGGCACCGGCATCGATCCAGATGGTTGAGCCGGTGAGAACCGGGAGCGGTGACGCCCTGCACCGCTCCCCGGTTCACAAAAGAGGAGCCCTTCACGAAAAGTATCTGTAGAATCCATGCCAAGCGGACATGGAACTACTCGACGACAAATATCAGCTCGAGCAACTCCTCGGACAAGGAGGCATGGGCGCTGTCTATCGCGCTACACACCTCGGAACAAAACGCACCGTAGCCGTCAAGGTCATCCACCCGCAACTCTCAACACACAATCAATTCGTTGCACGCTTCAGACGCGAGGCCGAAGCTGCGGGGCGACTGCGACACCCAAACGTCGTCGATGTGACTGACTTCGGAATCGCGCGCACAGCCAATGGTCCAGTCGCCTACCTGGTGATGGAATATCTCGACGGCTGCACACTGGCTGAGATTGTCGCCGAGGAAGGCGCGCTTCCGATCCAGTGGGTCATCGATATTCTCGAACAGGTTTGCGCGGCAGTTGAAGAAGCGCATCGCGCCGGGATCATTCACCGGGATCTGAAACCCGATAACATCTGGCTCGAACCAAATGGACGCGGCGGCTATACAGTCAAGGTTCTCGATTTCGGTTTGGTGAAACTCGGCGCGACGGATCATCCACCAGCTTATGTAACCGCGCCCGCAACAGTCGAACTAAACTCCCAGGCGACTGAATCAGAAACACTCCTGCGTCCCACCACTGAAGATTTCGCCACCCTCATCAAAAACACTGACACCACTCTGGATGAGAACCTGACTGCGATCGGATCCGTGATGGGCACGCCCCATTACATGTCACCCGAACAATGTCGAGGTGAACGTCTCGATACGCGCTCGGATATTTACAGTCTCGGCGTTGTTGCTTATCGACTGCTCACCGGGGAGACGCCTTTCAAAGGCACACCTGCAGAGGTGATCGAGCTTCACAAAACGACGGCGCCTCCGCCGATTCGCGATCGAAATCGCAAGGTGCCGCGGAAGATGGCGGCGATCGTGATGTCGGCGTTAGCTAAAGATCCTGCGCAACGCCCGCAAACTGCGGCAGGCTTTGCATCGGCTCTGCGGGCCAGTTGGGAAGGCCCGACTCACCTCTTGCGACAGGCGTTCGCGCTATACAGTGAGCACTTTCCCACGTTTATTAAAATCGCGCTGCTGGGATATGCGCCGTTCGCTCTGTTTGCGCTGCTGAACATCTCGGACATCCTCGTCGATGGACAAACACTGTCGCCAACGCAGCTAATGATCTACGCCGGGGCGCTGTTTATCGTGATGGTGACTTTGCTGCTGTTTGCTTATTTCTTCGTCTCGGCAGTAACGGTGCCGGTAGTGGTTCAACTCACGATCGCGCCGTTGCGTCCGGTACGAATCGGCGCGGCTGTTTCAGCATTAAGACGACGATGGCGTGTCCTGGCCGTTACCTCGCTGCTCGTTATGACGTTGATTCTGCTGGGCTCAGTTCTGTTCATCATACCCGGTGTGATTGCGGCGGCTGTCTACGCACTTTATGCGCCGGTAACGATCATGGAGCAGCATGGTGTGCGTGGCACGTTACGTCGCAGTCGAACGTTGAGTCGCCGGGCGTTTTGGACAGCGCTGGTGATAACGGTCGTGCAGTTTGCTTTGCCGGTGTTAGTGTGGCGAGCGGCTGTGACGACGGATTTTACACTTCGATTGAACGACGACTTTTCTCCCAAAGAGTTTGGGTTCAACTTTTCAATGTCAGGGTGGTCCAGCTTGTACCAGTTGTTAAATGTGTTCGTTACGCCTTTGACTGCCATCATGGCTTCGTTGCTTTACCTGAAGACGCGAAAGGCTGGCGGCGAGTCGTTAAGAGATACGAGCGATCAGTTTGAAGCACTGGACATACCGCGCAGCAAGTGGCAGGCACGAATGAAGAGTCGCTGGACCACGCACACCTCACACCGCTAAGTGTTCCGGATTTGGCACAGCCGGCGGCACGTTTCCTGGCTACGAATCCAAATTCGGCAATACGTCGATCCAAACAATACAAATATCGAATCAGCGGGGACGACAAACACTCG
>DASVGE010000086.1:0-8381 GCA_036379695.1 Pyrinomonadaceae bacterium
TGGGTGTGCCCGGTATTCCGCTGGAGCCGAAGTCACTAAAGTCGAACCGCATCGGGTTGTAATCGACTTGGATGGCTCGAATATCAACCCGGTCCGATAGGCGTATATCGATGCCGCCACCAATCGCCGCCGCAAAACCCGTATCGTCAAAGTCTGCCAGTGTGTTGTCAAACTCCGAGAGGTCTGCGGCCGTCCGACCCACGCCGACCAGCGCGTGAGCGAAGGGTTTGAATGTTCCTTCAGCAGAGTTGTCTTTTATTTGAATGCCACCCAGTATGTTGTGCAGTCTGATCTTGGTTTCGTCAAACCCAAAGTCAAAAGACTTCTGGTGGTATGAGTAGTCAAACTTCGCACCGACGTAGCGACTGAAGTTACCGACTACCGATGCATTAAAACCGTTGAATCCCTCCCGCTCGTCGAAGATATCGTTGAATTCGATATCGTCGTCGGGATCGAAGTCTTCTACTGGACCAACATCGACCCGGTTGTGAGAATAGCCGACAAAGAACTCAAAGCGCTTGTAATCATCCTGCGCCATAGCGCTGCTGGCCCACAGCAAGCCCACCAAAACAGAAGCAAAAGCAAATCTTTTGCGCATAAGTTGTCCCCCCCTGAACTAAATTCCGTCATGCCTGGAGGTCGGGTCGATAGTTGTCTCCGGCACCTGCGGAATGTAGGTGGGATTGAAGGGGTTCGTATGTGCGTTGACGTACTAGAGTAGCTCAAGAGATCGTGCACAAACTGTGTGGTTTATGTCTTTCTCTTTCGCTTTGACTGTCCGATGAGGGCGATGGCCTGCTTTGCCTGGGCCACGTGCCACTCGGCAGCGCGGATGTGATGGGCCGCCATTCTCGGATCGTTGTCCCTCACGCACTGGGCCGCGTTGGCGAGATTGCGGGCGACGTCATTCATGGATCGGTACGCCGCGCGCAGTTGATCCATTTCGTTTTCGACACGTGGGGCAAAGCCGATCGAAGACATGCCCCGAACGTAGCGCGCGGATTTTCGGTTGGCAATAGAGGAGTTTTTTGGCCGCAGATTTTCGCTGCTGAACGCCGATCTGATCCGCGTTCATCAGCGAAAATCTGCGGTTTAATTTCTTACCAATTGATGACGAATTCGCGTACGAGATTGATCCCGAACCCGGTGAGCAACGACTTGGTGCCGCTTCGCAATCCGTCTTTGTAGCTGTAACGCTCGGGATACCAGGTTTCCCTGGAAACGATTGCTCCGGTGTAAACGCCTGCTAATCGTGGGACGGAGATCACGCGATTGCCGCTTCTCGTTCGCGAAGTCACGTTTTGGACAAGCGCATCTTTCAAGCGTGGAAGGAAACCCTCGCGCTTGCTGCGTTCGAAGCCGGTATCGAGACCCATGGCTGAGTCAAGACCATAAATTACTGTCTGCCGGATCGCATTCTCGCCCATGCCGGAAGCGAATCGACGTCCATAACCTTTAGCGCCCTGCTCCCATTCTTCCGGAGAGTTAGTCCACTGATTGATGCCCGCCGAAGCCGCAGTGAACGCGAGTCGCGTTGGACCAACGGTGGCCTTTACATAACGTTTGAAACGCTCCTCCGGTGTCGGAAAAACATAATCGAAATTCGCCGTTTGATTAGTGGTTTGATTAGTGCTTTGCGTCGTCGTCTGCTGCGTGCTGTGACTCGGCTGAGTCTCCTGACTACTCACCGAAAGCGCCGCCACCACCATCAACACGAACGCCCCAACCCCTCGCCTCACACGCGTCATAACAATCCCCCCGCGCCGTGTATAAGCGGGAATTGACACAATCTTTTGCGCTTTATGTGCCTTTTTGTGGCTCGATTTATTGTCTTAGGGTTTGTCAGTTACTTTGAGTTCCTTTACCGGGACGCCGTCGCTCCAGAGGCCCATGAAGCGTTGTTGAGGGGTGTTGCCCAGGGCGTATTCGCGGTTCTTGTTGTTGAAGGCGGCGTCGCAGAGGGCGTCGAAGAGTTTCCAGGTGCCGTAGTAGTCGAGCGCGTTGACCATCATGGTTTCGGGGCGAACGCGGCGCGAGATTTGGGGTGCGTCGCCGATGCGATCTGTGCCGGCAGCGACCGTGAAGCCTTCGCCGCTGTCGTAGTTCTTGTCCAGTGCGGTCGGAGCGCGATGACCCGCGAACAGGTTTGGTGTTCCGTGTGTGTCGGAAATGAGCGTGATGAAATCTTTGTTGTCCGCGGGAATGCGTGTTGACTCGTAGTAGATCCGCTTGGCGTCGGTGTCGCGGACGAGACCGTCCTGATCGCCCGCGAGTGCGAGCAGGAGCGTGTCGGACGGAAGCTTCTTGAGATCAGCTAGCGGAATGCCGATCGGCTCCTCGGTAATTCCCGGCTCGACCGACATGACGGCCCGCACGCGCGGCAAGCGTGATTCCTCCGCCAAGGCCGCTACACTCGCAGCCAGCAAACCACCGGCTGAATGGCCTACGGTGGCAAACTTGTTCAAATCAGGACGGACATGGCCCTGCTCGGTTTGCAGACGAGTGATGGCGTTCTTAATCGCTGTCAACGCGTTGGGCGTGAAGTCTTTCATCGGCGTGAGCAGGTTTGCCTGGTAACGCGGATAGACGACGATGTTCCCACGCTTCACGAGATGATCGATCCAGGCGCCATAATAGAGTGGATTCATGCCGCCCCAACCGTGCAGAAAAACGATCAAGGGCGCGGTCTGTGGCTTGGGTGAGTCAGGCTCAAAGATCCAGTATTCCTCGCCGCCTTTGCCGTACCGATTCTTAACAACGCTCGTATGAACGTACTGCTTCCCGCCGGGTCCAGTCAGCGGCTGCGATGGCGGAGCCGGACCTTGAGAATTTTGGGAAGAGACAATCGTCAGCGAAGAAACTACGAGCAATAAGCTCAAAACCACCGGCACAAAAATCCGCCGCCACATTTATCTCTTCCCTCTTTCTACAAAGCGAGAACCGTTAAGCTCGAACAGCTCTCACTTCCAAAAATTCAGCGTCGACGACGGTCGTGCCGTCAGTCGCTTGATTATGCTCAGTCCAAAGTTTTTCGAGATCCTGACGCAGAGCCAATTGCCCGTTTTCGTCGAGCAAGCCAAACGCCTTTTGCGTCGGACCATAATACAGCCGGAAATGCTCAACTACCTCAGCAGGAGAGAACGGAAACACCCAGTGGATGTTTTGAGGCGACGCCTCCAGCGCTGAGATGCCCTCGCCGAAGCGTTCGCGGACAGTTTCTTCGACGCCCCAAAGCACCGGCGACGTCATACCCGCGGGTGGCGCAACGTGCGACGTCATCGTCTTGAACATCTTTCCGATGAAACCAGTGGGCGTCCAGTTCGCCATCGCAATGACTCCCCCAGGCCGACAAACTCGCTTCAGTTCAGCCGCCACCAACTCCGGGCGGGGAGCAAACATCGCCCCAAACATCGTCGCCACTACATCAAAACTCGCATCATTGTAAGTCAAAGCCTCGGCATCGCCTTCATCAAACTGAACGTTCAACCCCTCGCGCCGGGCGTTTTCGCGTGCCTGCTCCACGAGGTTCGGAGCGATATCCACTCCCGTCACAACTGCGCCCGCACGCGCCGCGGGCAGCGCCAGATTGCCCGTTCCGCACGCCACGTCGAGAAGTTTCGTTCCGGGCTCGAGATTGAGCCGGCTTACAAAGGCTTCGGCTCCATCCGTGTAGTATTTTGCAATCTGTCCAAAGTCTCCGGCGATCCATGTCGCTCGTAGTTTTGTCTTCAAAGCAGCCAGCTCAGATGTTGCTGCAGGTTCCATTGTTCACCTCTTTCATTTTTTCGAATCAGTGCGGATTAGCCATTTATTCTATATACATTGTGTCCCCAGACTTAGCCTCACTTTGGCACGGCTCATGCGGTGGGCTTTGCGTCGACCCATTTTGCGTAACAAAAGAATTCACCCAGCGCAAAATTTTGTCTTACTGACGACAGGCTTTCGTATGTTAACGCGTAATAAGTACCTTCTTTGTACCTTCCTGGTTTGCTTTGGAGCCAGCACAGCCTGGGCTCAAACATCCATCTCAGAATTCCAAAAGGTTCTCGCGGAAAAGGCGTCATTTCAGGAGACTGACTTCGCTGCACTACAGGCCAATCAGCCCGTCGTCCGGCTGGCTCCAGTCTCGGATAAGCGCGAAGTCGCGGTGGCCGGCCTCGTCAACATTCGAGCGGGCGCCGACGAGTTTCTGCGGTCGTATCGCGACAGCATGTTGCGTAAAAGCAACACGGCGATTCTCGAAATCGGCAGTTTCAGCAGTCAACCTGTAATCGCTGATCTCGAAAGTCTCACACTGGAAACTCGCGACATCGAGGATTTGAAAGACTGCGTGGCTGGCGACTGTCAGGTGAAGTTGTCGGCGGCGATGATCGAGCGCTTTCGGAAGGAGATCGACTGGAACGCGCCGGACTACGCGCTCAAAGTAACGAATCTCTTCAAACAGATGTTGTCTGAGTACGTGAGCGACTACCGGGCGCGCGGCGAAGCAGCACTAATCCGTTACCACGACAAGCGAAACGAGATCGACCTCGCGTCTGAACAGCGAGCACTCAGCAAGGCATCAGGTTACATCAACGATCTTCTCGCCGACTCCAAAGCGGGGTTGCAACTGATCGACGAAGCGATCGTGTGGTCCAAGATCAAGTTTGGACTGAAACCGGTTATCGCCGTTAATCACATCACGATTTACAAACGCGATCGCGAGGTTGGACCGCAAGTCCTGATCGCGTCGAAACAGATTTACGCCAGCCACTACTTCAACGCGTCCATCGCGTTGACAGCCTTCGTGACCGTTCCGGCCGCGAACCAGGGTGCCTTTCTCGTTTCCGAGAACCGTTCGCGCGCCGACGGCCTCGAAGGACCGTTGGGCAAGATCAAACGCGGCGTAGTTGAGAAGAAGGCGCTCGAAGGTTTGAAAACGATCCTGGAACGCTCGCAGGCGAGTCTCGACGGATCGGCTGTGGGGACTACCGCGGAGTTCTCGTCGCACCAGGCATATGGTTGGGGACAAAGACTGTTTGGCGGTGTGCGACCGTTGTTGTGGTTGCTCGTGCTGTCGGCATTAATCGCGCTTTTATTACTGGGCAAACGGCGAGTGGATAGCGCCACTGCGCCTAAAGGAAAGACACTCAAGCCCGAGAGTGCGAAGAGTTAGATTTTATATTTCAAGGAGGGAAAATGAAGAAACACTTTATTACATGGATCGTCGCTGCAGTCATTATTGGTGGGCTGTTGTCGTATGTTGCTGCACAACACGGCGCTGGACACAGCGGACACACTGTTGAGATGAAGAACGCGCAGGGAGAATCAATCGGCACCGCCACGTTGACCGACTCAGGCAAAGGTATCAGAGTCAAACTCGATCTGAAGAACCTGCCGCCGGGCCAACACGCGATCCACTTTCACCAGGTAGCCAAATGCGAAGGCCCGGGCTTCGAAACTGCGGGTGACCATTTCAATCCCGAGAACAAACAGCACGGCATGAAGAACCCGAATGGACCACATGCCGGCGACCTGAACAACTTCACCGTAAGCGCTAAGGGAACCGCTAATGCTACGGTGACTGGCATGAAGGTGAATATGGGCGACGGCGCCAACTCGCTTTTCGCAAATGGCGGCACGTCGCTGATTGTTCACGAGAAGCCGGACGACATGAAGACCGATCCGTCGGGAGAATCGGGCGGTCGCATCGCATGCGGAACGATCACTAAGTAGGGCCTGTTAAAAGTTACAGTTCTCCACCCACATCGAGGTTGTTAATCTCACTGGCAATTTGTAGCCACGGATTACACGGATGAACACGGGTAAATACTCCGTGTAATCCGTGTTAATCCGTGGCTAATGCTTCGGTGGAGGGTGTAAATGTTTGAGTTCCTTAGGAGTGCCATTCAGTTCATCGCTCCGGTTTTCATAATCGCCACGATGCTGAACGTCGGACTGACGCAAAAGCCTTCGGACATCGCAGTTCATCTGAAGAATTGGCCTTTCGTCATCAAGATGCTGCTGGCGAACTTCGTCTTCGCCCCCCTGGTGATGGTCGTCGCTCTCCACTTCGCACCATTCGATCCGCCACTCAAAGCGGGGCTGCTGATCTTCAGCTTAGGCGCTGGTGCGCCGTTGCTGATCAAGCTGACACAAACCGCAGAACACGAAGTCGCGCTCGGTGCGGCGGTGATGATGCTCTTGACGGTAGTGACCGTCGTCTACATGCCGATCGCACTGCCGCTGTTATTGTCCGGTGTAAGCGTCGATGCGATCGCAGTGGCCAGGTCGCTATTGATGCAACTGCTCGTGCCGATCGGCGTCGGGATGCTGTTGGTCCAATTCGTGCCCGGCGTGGCGAAGAAGTTGCAGCCATTGGTTGGCAGGCTCGGTAACCTCGCACTGTACGCTCTGATCGTGGTCACGCTGGTCGGCTACTATCCCAACCTGCTCGACATTGTCGGCAAAGGCGCTTTCCTGGTGGGGCTCGCTTTTGTCGGCGCGGCGTTCGGCCTGGGTTACCTTGCCGGGCTGGGAAAGGACCACCTCGAGGATATCGGTGGTCTCGGCACCGCGCAGCGTAATACCGCGGCCGGCGTAATCATCGCCCTCGAGAACTTCAGCAATCCCAACGTGCTCGTCATGCTGACCCTCGCCAACATGCTCGGCATAGTACTGCTCTTGTTTATCGCCAAAGTGCTCAGCCGCGACAACAGGGTTACGGTGGGCAGTGCCAATTACACCGATTGATTTACATAATCTGTGGATAAGTTGAGCTGCCGGGTGGCTTGCGCCGCGACTCGGCCGAGCACACCCGCATAAGTCGGGAACGAAAGCGGAACCTGGGCCAGATCATCTACGCGCATACGTCCAGCCATCGCGACTGCCGCCACTTGCGTTAACTCAACTGCACGCTCTCCGACAACATGACATCCCAGGATCTGGCGCGTCCCCCGGTCGACGATCAGCTTACAAAAACCAGTCGTCCTGCCATCGATGATCGTGCGGGTAGTTGAGTCGAAGCAGATCCTGGCAACAATGATGTCGCAGGCGGCCCGCGCTTGTGTCTCAGTCATGCCGACCTGAGCGTATTCCGGATCGGTGAAACTACCGATCGGCGCTGCTCCTTCAAGCACCTTCATCGTGGCGCCCTGAACAGCGTTGGTAGCGGCGACGAAGCCCTGTTGGATCGCCTGCGGAACCAGCATCATCCGTCCGGTGACGTCGCCGGCAGCAAAGACGTGCGGTGCGGAGGTCCGGAGACACTCATCAACGCGCACGAACTCTCTTGCGTCAGTCTCGACACCCGCGCGATCGAGATTCAACGCCGCGGTGTTAGCCGCCCAACCGATTGCGGCCACGGCAAGGGTGGCTTCTGTATTTTCGCGCCGCCCGTCCTTTGAGAATGACATACGCACGCCGTCCGCCGTCTTCTCGAACGACTCGATAACGCCGAAGTTTTCCCTTACGTCAATGCCTGCATCGCGGAAAGCGGCTGCCACTGCGGCTGACACTTCTTCATCTTCAGTCGGTACGATTCGCGGACCCGAGTGGAAGAGCTTTATCCGCGAACCGAACGCGTTAAAGACGGACGCGACCTGCACACCCGTGGCTCCGCCGCCGATCACGATCATCGAAGGCGGGATCGCAGTCAGTCCGAATGCATCACTGTGAGTAACCGTCAGCTCGGCACCTGGCACTGAGAGCTGACGACTCGTGCCTCCGGTACAGATGACAAACTTGTCAGCACGCAGCCGTTGCCCGCTCTCTGTTTCAACTGTGTGCGCGTCAGTGAAACGCGCGGCGCCACACTGTTCGTGAACAATAACGCCGGCATCCTTGAGTTGTGTACTGAAGGTCGAGTGCGCTCGCACTTCCTCGACGACCTCGCCGACGCGCGCGAGCAAACGCGCGTAGTCGAGTGACGGCTCACCGACGACGATACCGTAGCGTTCGAGGTTGCGCGCATCGCGGAGCAACCGGGCGGCGTGTGCGAGAGTCCGCACGGGAACCGGTCCGTCGTTCGCCGCCATTCCACCAAACTCGTCGCGCGTCACGAGCACGGTCTTAGCTCCCAGGTCACCAGCGCGCAGGGCAGCAGTCATGCCGGCCGGACCACCGCCGATAACAACGACGTCCATCATCTTAGCTTTGCCTCACAAATCTGAAATCACTGTTGGATACAGTCAGTACCACCCGCGGTAGCGGGCGGGTCGAGCCTTGCTTCGATAATCTATTGATCCAAAGGCTTTGATCCAAAAAGCTTTGCCTCAAAAGTCGGAGTCACTCTTGGATCGGGTCAGTACAGGGAGCGGTAGCGACCTGGTCGGTGATCAGCATGCGATATTTTCCTAAGAATTTTGACTCCTGTGGTTCGACCAGGTCGCTACCGCTCCCTG
>DASVGE010000087.1:0-10942 GCA_036379695.1 Pyrinomonadaceae bacterium
TATACAGTCAGACAGAGCGACGCCCATTCGTGGGTTGAAGTTTATTTTCCGGAAACGCGTTCGTGGGTGACGTTCGATCCGACGCCTTCAGCCGGACGGCTCGAGCCCGTGCGCACGGGGCTGACGGCGCAGTTGCAGAAATACGCCGAGGCCCTGGAGCTGTTCTGGTTTCAGTATGTGGTTGGTTACGACAAGCAGGAGCAGCGATCGCTTGCGACTTCGTTGCACAACCAGGTGTTTGATTACGGTCGCACTGTTTCAAACCTGCTCGCGACGATTCGCGGCTTTCTCACGAGTGGCGTGCTCTCGGTCGTGGTCGTCGTGGTTGGGCTGGGATTGGTCGTAGCGCTGATCTTCGTCGGCAGGAAGATCTGGCGGTTGATGCGTGGCGAAGTGAACGATTCCGAGGCGGAAGGAAGAACGTATTCGAGCGTACAGTTTTACGAGCGACTTATTTCGTTGATGGAGCAACGCGGCCTCGCTCGCGACAAGCACTTAACGCCGCTCGAGTTTGCAAGCACATTGAAGTCGAGCGACGCGCTCCTGATCACGCGCGCTTACAACCGTGTGAGATATGGCGGTCAGCGGCTGTCTGCCACCGAAAAGAAAGAAGTAGAACGGGCACTGTTTGCATTAGAAGCCACAGATGAACACAGATAAAGACGGATAAGAAAAGAATCCGTGTTCATCCGCGTTCATCTGTGGCTGAAAGTTTGTTTTTATGAAGAAAGTTGGATTTATCAGTCTTGGATGTCCCAAGAACCTCGTCGATAGCGAGGTGATGATGGGACATCTCAAACAAAACGGTTACCAGATCACCGCAGACGCAGCAGACGCGGAAACAGTGGTCGTCAACACGTGTGGTTTTATCGACTCGGCCAAGAAGGAATCGATCGACACGATCCTCGAGGCCGCGCAACTCAAAACTAACGGACAGGCGAAGCGGCTCATCGTCGCCGGTTGTTTGGTTGAGCGGTATCGAGATGAACTAAAAGCTGAGATTCCGGAAGTCGATGCTTTCATCGGCACGAATCAGATCAGCGACATTCTCGCGGTTTGCGATCCCAAAACCAACACGCGCTCACTTCCGGTCGTGCCGATCGGTAATCAGAGCGCGACCTACCTTTACGACGAATCGACGCCACGCGTGTTGGCCACGCCCTCGCATTACGCATTTGTAAAGATCGCCGAAGGCTGCGATCGCCCGTGCGCCTTTTGCTTCATTCCGCAGATGCGTGGTCATTTCCGCAGCCGTCGTTTCGGATCGATCGTTGCCGAGGCTCATCAGCTTGCGGAAGAGGGCGTCAAAGAGCTGATTCTGGTGGCCCAGGACTCGTCGCGCTATGGCGAAGATCTCGGGAAACAGGATGCGCTGGCGCGACTGCTGCGCGAACTCGCTCACGTCGACGGGATCGAGTGGGTGCGCGTCATGTACACCTATCCGACGCACATCAGCGACGCTTTTCTCGACGTGCTTGCCGAAGAGCCGAAGGCGGTCAAGTATCTCGACATGCCATTGCAGCACGCTTCGCAGAACGTTCTGAAACTCATGAAGCGCGGCGGCAATCGTCAAAGTCTCGAGCGACTGATCAAGCGCGTGAGACGACGTGTTCCCGGTATCGCCGTGCGAACCACGTTTATCTCCGGCTTTCCCGGTGAAACTGAGGACGACTTCGAAGAGTTGTTCTCGTTTATCAAGAGCGTTGAGTTCGATCGCGTCGGTGTTTTCACTTATTCGGACGAAGAAGGCACGCCGGCGTTCGACCTGCCTGAGAAAGTTCCCAGCCGGATCGCAGCGAAGCGGCGCAACGCTCTGATGAAAGAGCAGGCGAAGATCTCGCGCCGCAAGAATCGAGCGCGCGTGGGCGAAGTTGTGCCGGTGTTGTTTGAAGGCGAATCGAAGGAGAGCGAACTGCTTTGGCAGGGAAGAATGGAGACGCAGGCGCCGGATATTGATGGGTGTGTGCTGATCAATGATGTTCCCGATGGTTTGCTACCCGCGGCGGGGGAGATGGTGAATGTCGAGATAACTGAAGCTCACGAGTACGATTTGATTGGGAGAATAGTTAGCCACGGATGATACGGATGAGATCCGGATTGAGTCCGATTGATTATCTTGCCCTTGCGATTGCGACGTGTGGCGTTGGTTACCTGCCGCTTATTCCCGGGACGTTCGGATCGTTGGTCGGAATAGGGATCTTTTTACTGGTCAGTCGAACACCGGTGGTTCTCGTGGTGTCGATTCTCGCCGTCACCATCGCCGGCATCTGGGCGGGTTCCAGAACTGAAGCACTGGCGGGACGGAAAGATCCCGGTAAGGTTGTGGTCGACGAGGTCGCGGGCCAACTGATTGCGACGCTCCCGTTGGCGTTCTTCGGGCAGTGGTCCATCGCGGCGGTAATGGTTTCGTTTGTTCTTTTCCGCTTTTTCGACATTGTTAAGCCATATCCTGCCAATAGGCTTCAGGAGTTGCGGGGTGGTTTCGGGATAATGTATGACGATCTTGTCGCGGGAGTTTATGCGGCGGTGCTGGTGTGGGTTTTCGTAAAGTTTTTTTAGGAGCGGAATATGGAACGTAAAGAATCGATCGGCAAGGATGCGACCAGCAAAGAGACGCTGGCTGACCTGGAAGAGAATCAAGCGTCTGTTAAGGACCAGTCAGACGATACAACGTTGCCCAGTCCGGATGGCGCGTTTGATGACCCCGAGGGATTGAAAGACGCCGATCCGGTGTGATCATCCTTTCGGCGTCTCTTCCTCACTCGAGCTACCGCCAATCCATCCACGCCGTTTGAAAAACAGCAACATTCCCACCGCCACCAAAATCATGATTACAATGACGGCGAAATACCCGTAGCGCGAGTGCAGCTCGGGCATGTTGTCGAAGTTCATGCCGTAAACACCGGCGATGAACGTCAACGGCAGCATGATGGCGGAGAAGATCGTCAACACCTTCATGACTTCATTCATCCGGTTCGAGACCACCGACAGGTAAGCCTCCAGGGAGCCGCTGATCAGATCCCGATAACTCTCCGACAGATCAACCACGCGGACCAGGTGATCATAAACGTCGCGATAGAACGGGCGCATATCGTCCGGTATCAACACAAACTCACCACGACTCATGCGATGAAGGATGTCCATCTGTTTTCCTGAGATACGTCGCAGGCGCAACACACTCCGCTTCAGAGCCGTGATCTCGGAGAGGATCTGGTTGTTAGGCCGCTTCATAGCGAAGATGTCTTCTTCGAGCCGGTCGATGCGATCGTCGAAATCGTCAAGCACGGGCGAATAGAAGTCCACTACCTGGTCCAAAATCTGGTGCAATAAAAAAGCGGGGCCGCGCTGGCAGATCAGCGGCGTCGTGCGCAGCAATTGCTTCACGTTGTTGATGCTGCGAAACATGTCGTGATGATAGGTGATGACGTAGTTAGGTCCGAGAAAACCATCGAGCTCGATAGTGTTGAATCGATCGGGACTGATGTCGGCGGTGACGCCATGGACGATGAAGTAAATGTAATTGTCAAACTCTTCGATCTTTGGGTAGTGGCGATTCTCGCGGCAGTCTTCGACCGTCAGCGGATGGAATTCAAAAACATCGAGGAGCACTTGTTCGTCGAATTCTGTCGGCGATTCCATGTCGATCCAGATCACGGCGGACTCGTCCTTCAATAACTCCGGAAGGTCCGACACCATATAGTTCTCCTGAATCCTGGGTACGCCTTTGCGATAAACAAGAATCTCCATACTCATCTCCTGAAAGAGCCACAAAAAGGCACAAAATTCACCAAAAGCAAATACCGTAGAGTATCAGACGCGCTCGCAGAGTTTTATTTTTGAGCTTTTTGTGCCTTTTTGTGGCGCATCTTGTGTGCCTCTTTGTGGCACTGTTACCATACCGAGCTTTTACTGGCAAGCACCATGACAACAAAAATATTTGTGGCGGATGACGTGAGCGAGAACGGGCTTGGACCACTGCGCTCTGCGGGTTTTATTGTCGAGAAACGGCCTGGACTGGCGCCGCCTGAATTGCGCGAAGCTCTGAAGGATTGTGAAGGCCTGATCGTTCGCAGTGAAACAAAAGTGACTGCCGATCTGCTCGACGAAGCCAACAGCCTGCGCGTGATCGGGCGTGCGGGAGTTGGTGTGGACAACATCGACGTTTCCGCGGCGACGATTCGAGGCGTGGTCGTCATGAACGCGCCCGACGGCAACACGATCACTACTGCCGAACACACCATCGCCATGCTCATCGCGCTGGCACGCTCGATCCCGCAAGCCAGCAGCAGCCTCAAAGCCGGACGCTGGGACCGCAAGAAATTCATCGGCGTCGAGCTACTGGGCAAGACGCTCGGTATCGTGGGCCTGGGCCGCATCGGGCGTGTAGTCGCCTCACGCGCACGTGCGCTGGGTATGTTAATCGTTGCGTACGATCCGTTTATCGCCCCCGAACAGGCGCGCGATCTGGAGATCGAACTGGCTCCGCTCGATGAGGTCTATGCGCGTGCCGATTTTCTCACCGTCCATACTCCGTTGACTTCGGAAACACGTGGCCTGGTCGATCGCGACGCGATCGGCAAGATGAAGCGAGGCGCGCGGATCATCAACTGTGCTCGTGGTGGTCTAATCGATGAAGAAGCGCTTTACGAGGCGTTAACCAGTGGCGCAATTGCCGGCGCTGCTTTGGACGTCTTCAGCGAAGAGCCGCCGCCTGCCGATCACAAACTGCTGCAACTCGATCAAGTGATCGTTACGCCGCACCTCGGTGCTTCAACTAAAGAGGCGCAGGAAGGAGTCGCGTTCACCGTCGCCGAACAGATGCGTGATTTTCTGCTGACGGGAGCCGTGCGCGGAGCCGTAAACGTGCCGGCCATCAGCACGAAAGAATTCAACCTGATTCAACCCTACGTGGCGCTCGCCGAGAGTATGGGTCGATTCCAGGCGCAACTGGTCGACAAAGCCGTGAGCGAAATCAGGATTGAATACGCAGGCGAGATCGTGGACGTCGATGCGGCGCCGGTAACGCGCGCGTTTCTTGCCGGACTGCTGCGTGATATCAGCGCGCGTGTAAACGTCGTCAACGCATTTCTGATCGCAGAAGAGCGCGGTATCAAGGTAACCACGACTTACATTCGCACCGGCGGAGACATGTTGCCCGCCATTCGCACCGAAATAACTGCCGGCGAGTCAAAACACAGTCTGGCTGGAACACTCTTTGGTTACGGCGAACAGCGACGCGAAGGCCGCATCACAGAGATCGACGGCTTCCATCTCGAAGCGACGCCACACGGCCACATGCTAGTGACGCGCAGTAACGACGTGCCGGGCGTGATCGGCGGCATCGGCACGATCCTCGGGCAGGGTGGAGTGAATATCAGTCGCTTTCATCTCGGACGTCGCGAGCGCGGTGGTGAAGCGTTGGCGGTGATTGAAGTGGATGCGCCGCTGAGTAAAGAAACACTGCAATCGTTGCGCTCACTGGAACAAGTTATCTCCGCACAGCCAATCGATCTGTAGCCGCAGATGAACGCGGATATCTGCGGCTAAAACAAGGTGCCACCAGACGGCACAAAAGTCACAAATGAGTTACGACTTTCCACTCGCCACATGCGATCAAGTGCCGAAGCCTGTCGAGCCGGGGCGGGTGGATTCGATCGACCTGTTGCGGGGCGTGGTGATGGTCATCATGATGTTGGACCACACGCGGGATTTTGTTCATAACGCAGCCCTGCGGTTTGAGGATCCGAGCGACTTAGCCACCACTAACCTCTTCCTGTTCTTCACGCGCTGGATTACACACTTCTGCGCGCCGGTGTTCGTGTTTCTCGCCGGCACGAGTGTTTACTTGCAGTTCGCTCGCGGAAAGAGCAAGGCGCAGTTGTCGCGGTTTCTGGTTACGCGCGGGCTGTGGTTGATTGTGCTTGAGTTTACGATCGTAAAGCTCGGCATCACCTTCAATCCTGACATCCGCTTTTTAGGCTTCATGCAGGTGATCTGGGTCATCGGCGTTTCGATGATCATTCTCGCCGGGCTGATTCACCTACCGAGGATCGCGATCGCTGCTTTTGGTTTGCTGATGATCGCGCTGCACAACCTCACGGACAGCATCCGTGTTACATCCTGGCGTGGACCAGGAACTCCCGTGCCCGCCCTTCGCGAGAAGCTTTGGATACTGTTGCACCAGGCTTTCGAAGGGTTTCCGGTTTTTGGTCCCGTGGTGTTTGTGGTTTACCCGCTGATTCCGTGGATAGGTGTGATGGCGGCTGGGTATGTCTTCGGCGCACTCTACCAGTTCGACGCGCAACGGCGGCGACGTTGGCTTCTCATCCTCGGCGGCGTGGCGACCCTGCTCTTTATCATTATCCGCGCCATCAACCGTTACGGCGATCCGTCTCCGTGGTCGCAGCAGGACAACGTTGTCTTCACTGCGCTTTCGTTTCTCAACACTGCCAAGTATCCACCGTCGTTGCTGTTTCTGTTGATGACGCTTGGTCCAGCGATCCTGTTTCTGGCGTTGGTTGACTCAAAACCCGCGACCGGCCCGATACAAAGATTTTTCGTCACGTTTGGACGTGTTCCGCTTTTCTTTTACGTGCTGCAATGGTTCACGGCGCATGTTATCGGAATACTGTTGCACTTCGCGTTTGGCAAACCGGTGAGTTGGTTCTGGCGATCGCCGTTGGAGTTCAGCCCGCCGCCTCCGGGCTTGGGGTTCAATCTCGCGGTCGTTTATCTCTCGTGGATCATCGGCGTCGTGCTGCTTTATCCGTTGTGCAAGTGGTTCGCCGGCGTGAAGCAGAGAAGACGGAACTGGTGGCTCTCGTATTTGTGATCTAGAATCCTCACATGCAAAACAAAGAAATCCGACTGGCGAGCCGTCCGGCTGGTGTGCCCACTCTCGAAACCTTTCAATTTGTAGACACGGAAGTGCCGCAACCAGCAGATGGCGAGGTGCTGGTACGGCTGCTCTATCTCTCAGTCGATCCGTATCTGCGCGGCAGAATGCGCGAAGGCAAGTCGTACATTGAGCCGTTTGAGGTGGGCCAGGTTATTAAGAACTCCGCCGTCGGCGAAGTGATCGAATCGCGCTCGCCAAAGTTCCAACCCGGCGACATCGTAACCGGCATGTTTGGCTGGCGTTTGTACGACGTCGCGAAAGCTGACAGCCTGATGAAGGTGGTGCCGGGAGTCTCGCCGACAACCGCGCTCGGCATTCTTGGCGCAACTGGTTTGACTGCCTACTTCGGACTACTCGACATCGGTCAGCCGAAGGAAGGTGAGACCGTGCTCGTTTCAGGCGCGGCCGGCGCAGTTGGCATCGTTGTTTGCCAGATCGCAAAACTCAAAGGGTGTCGTGTTGTCGGTATCGCGGGCAGCGACGAAAAGAATGAATACCTGCGTAGTGAATTGGGTGTCGATGCGGCGATCAACTACAAGACTACCGAAAACATGTTTGCCGCGCTGAAGGAAGCTTGCCCCAACGGCGTGGATGTTTACTTCGACAACGTCGGTGGTGAAGTGTCGGATGCAGTGATGCCGCTGATTAACGACTTCGCCCGCATCGTCATCTGCGGTCAGATCTCGATTTACAACTCCGACAAACCTGCGATCGGCCCGCGCCCACAACCGTTTCTTCTCATTCACAAGGCAACGATGCGCGGGTTCATCATCACTCAATACGCGAACCGGTTTGCGGAAGGCGTGATGCAGCTTGCGCAGTGGTTTATGTCAGGCAAGCTGAAACACGCAGAGACGATCGTCGAAGGCTTCGAAAACACGCCGCAGGCGTTTATCGGACTATTCTCAGGTGAGAATCTCGGAAAACAGATCGTGAAGATCTGATTTAGCGTCAAAACTCCTCATTTTCCACGTTTCTCCGCCTGTTACTTCTTACAGTATCGGGTCCTATCCCGCCGCAATAAAATTCCCTCCGAGCAGGTAAACAAGACTCAGGAAGAGTTGGAGGCAGGCGACTAATGCTTGTTGCGCTAACCGTGTCTGCAAGAAGACACCACCACGCCAGGGTTCGCGGAATCCTTCGGAAACTTTCGATCGCCATTCTCGGAGCGGTGTGTTTTGCGGGTGTGGTTAGAGCTCAGAGCGAGTCGCCGGCAGCTTCTCAGAGTACGGCCCCGGCAACTTCTCAGAGTGCATCACCTGAGGACTGGGAGTTCTCAGTGACGCCGTATGTCTTTCTTCCGCGACTCAGAGGCACTATCGGAGTAGTCGGAGAAACCGCCGAGGTTAACGCCAGTTTCGCTGACATCTTTCGCAACCTCGACTTTGCTGCGATGGGCACGTTCGAGGCGCGCAAACGAAACTGGGTGGTGCTGGTTGACGGCATGTACATGTCGCTGTCGGGACAGAAAGTCACGCCCAGTCCTTTCTTTTCGGACATCGATGTTGAAGTGAAGGAAGTAGTTATCACTCCACAGGTTGGTTACCGCGTAGTGAGAACTGAACGTGGATCGATCGATCTGTTGGCTGGAGCCCGCATCTGGCATGTGAACACTCACCTCACTTTTCAGCCACGCATTCGCCCGTTGGTCGACGTCGAGGGAAGCAGGAATTGGGTTGACCCGATAGTCGGAGCCAGAGGAACCGCGTCTCTTTCACCGCGAACATTTGTTTTGGGAGAGTTCGACGCGGGCGGGTTTGGTGTTGGTTCTGATTTCACCGGACAGGTGTTTGGTGGTGTCGGGTTTCAACTGAAGCCGCGCGTGGCGCTGATTGGTGGCTATCGATACCTGCGAACTGACTACGTCAAAGACTCATTCATTTTTAGAACCTCATTGAGCGGTATCACGCTGGGTGCGAAGTTTAAGTTGTAACCAGGTGACAATCAGGGGAGTATGAGCAAAAGCTGTAAAGTATCGATCTCGTTATTGGTGCTGCTCGCGACTTGCGCCTTCGCTTCTGCTCAACAACTGCGCGACACGTTCCGGCGCGTTAAGTCATCGGTTGTGATCGTTCGCACGGGTGGAGAGCAAACTGCTCCACTCGCGGGCCAGGCAGATGATGGCGGTGTTGGTTCGGGAGTGTTGATTTCGAAGGATGGAAAGATCCTCACTGCTGCTCACGTCGTTCAAGGCGGGCAACCAATCACCATCGAGTTTACTGACGGCCAGAGACTCAAGGCACAGATCGTCGAGTCGTCTACTTCCGCGGACCTGGCGTTGTTGCAAGTCGATCGTGTTCCCGAGGCTGCGGTGGCCGCGAAGCTCGGCGATTCAGACGTCGTGGAAACCGGCGACGACATTTTTATCGTGGGAGCGCCTTACGGTCTGAGTAACACGCTGACTGTGGGGCGTGTGAGTGCGCGCAGGCCTGATGAGGCACGCGGCGGAATTCTGAGCACGAATGAATTTCTGCAGACCGATGCGGCGGTCAATCCGGGTAATTCCGGCAGTCCCGTGTTCAATCAAGCGGGAGAGGTGGTGGGGATTGTCAGCAGTGTTGTCAGCGATTCCGAGGAATTTCATGGCGTGGGTTTCGCTGCCACGAGCAACACGGCTCGCACTCTGCTGTTGGATCGCGACCCTTTTCTCAACGGGCTGGAAGGTGTTTTGGTAACCGGTATCGTCGCCAAGGCCCTCAACGTGCCGCAACCGGCAGGCTTTCTGGTTACGAATGTGGCGCGGCAATCGCTGGCCGAGCAGATGGGGCTGGCCGGCGGACAGGTTGAAGCCGTCCTTGATAACGAGATCCTGCTCATCGGTGGAGATGTGATTCTGAAGCTCAACGGTTCGGTGGTTAGTGCTGATCGCCGTGCTTACCGGTTGCTCTTTTCAAACATTGCGCGATCGAATGCAGGGTCTGTTGTGCGTTGCACCGTGTTGCGCGCCGGAAAAATCCTCGAACTCTCTTTGAAGATCCCAACCACTCAAGCAACTCGATCACAGTAGAGGAGTAAAACTATGAGTCGACAAATGAGGTTTCTGATTCCCGTGCTGTTGCTCGTAAGTCTTACCTCGGTAGTGGTAGCACAAAAGAAGAAGCCGCGAATTAAGTATTACCAGATAAGAGCGAACGAAACGTTTCATGTCAGGTTGGGACAGACGCTCAATTCCGGGAAGGCGCACGTTGGCGACACGTTTACAACTACTGTTGTCGATCCGGTGTATTCGACGAATGGAATCGAGCTGGTTCCGGCGGGCAGCGTTATCAGCGGGCGTGTGACCGCGGTTGAAAAGGCCAGGAAGGATGGAAAGCCCGGCACGCTGTCTGTCGTTTTCTACAATCTCAAGCTGCCTAACAGTCGCGCTGCGGCGATAAGTGGCTCACTAACGGATCTCAACTCCGGAAACACGTCGAGCGACAACGAAGGCACAGCTTCAGCGAAGAAGAGTTCACACCGGAATGTGAAGTTTATCGGTGGAGGCGCCGGCGGCGGAGCGTTGATCGGCGCGATTGCGGGTGGAGGCAAAGGCGCTGCGATCGGCGCGGGAATTGGCGCCGGCGTGGGCTTCATTGCGAAGAAGTTGAAGAAAGGCGACGAGGCTGAGGTCAAACAGGGAACGGAGTTTGGAGTAATTCTGAACCGCCCCATCTCCCTCCCGGCCTACCGCCCAACGTGACGGATCTTAGGTAGAGATGCCACTGGCTATTGCCCAACGTGAGGCGATCGCGAGCGAGATGCCACGGGCTTGCCCCGTGGAGTCTTCACGATGGCAGCTAACAGGTACGCAGATGCCACGGGCTTGCCCCGTGGAGTCTTCACGATGGCAGCTACCAAGACCAAAACCGAAAGTACGGAGATGCCACGGGCTTGCCCCGTGGAGTCTTCACGATGGCAGCTAACAAGACCAAAACTGAAAGTTACGGAGATGCCACGGGCTTGTCCCGTGGAGTCTTCACGATGGCAGCTACGAGACCAAAACCGAAAGTACGGAGATGCCACGGGCTTGCCCCGTGGAGTCTTCACGATGGCAGCTAACACTCC
>DASVGE010000088.1:0-20326 GCA_036379695.1 Pyrinomonadaceae bacterium
CGATCGCTGCCGGTAAGTGCCAGCCGGCCAGCGAAAGAAATTCGAAGCAGCCGACTATGGCCCCACTAAAAAGAAGCCAGCGGAACTTGTTGTCGTACCAGAGCGAGCTCCGCTTCGCGGTTTCGATTGATTCGTTTGACACGGTCACTTCATTCGGGCTGTGGTCTTAAAACCAACGCCTATGCTCCTGTGCATTACTAACTTTCATGGTTGTTGCAGAATCACGATCTCAGCGCGCTCGCGCCTCTCGTCGATATACTTCTGCAGATCCGAGCCGACCCTGAGTTCAATCAGCTGTTTCTCAATTTGTGCGCGGACGTCTGTTATTTTCGGCACCACCGCGCCCGGCAAGCGCTTACGAAACTGCGGCACGTAAGTATCGCGGTAGTACTCGTTGATCTCCTTAGCAGCCACCACCGTGAACGACCGGAAGCGAAAATCCAGATACTTCTCGATCTCGACGCGCTCGCCGACAATCTCCCGCAACCGTTCGGCTGTTAGTCCGGTACGCGCCATCCGTTGCCGAAACTCTTCCTGGGAGGGAAACATGCGCAGCAGGTCGGCGATCGCAACCTCGATCTCTTTATCGGTGGCGTGGATATGCGGCAGTTTCTCGGCGTCCTGGAAGACGAGGCGCTGCTCGATTATCGTCTCCAGCGCGCGTTGCAGATCTTCCCGTCGCGGGTTATCGAGTAAGGTGTTGGGTTGCAGAGCGAGTTGCCATACCAGATCCGAATAGGTAACCAGACTGCCGTTGACAGTCGCTACCATATAGTCGACGACCTTAACGGTCTGGCCATTTACTTGATCGTTTTGTGCCGCCACGCTGACTGAGAAAAGCGGCAAAGCAAGCAGGACCACACACGGCAACATCGATTTTGTGACTCGCTCTCGCAACATGGTCTAGCTAAACCGCGGCGTCGTTGGTCTCACTGGTTTGAATGCGCACAGCCTTCTCGATGTCCCAGACAAAGACCTTGCCGTCACCCGGGTTTCCGGTGTGAGCCGTGCGCACGATCGTCGAAATGACTTCGTCAGCCATCTCGTCGCGCGTCACGATCTCGATGCGCGTTTTCTTCACGTACTCCACAAAATCCTCGATGATGCGGTGCGGCGCGCCCTTCGCATGACCACCTTTTTCGCGTCCAAAGCCACGCACGTCGGTTACGGTCATGCCCGGAAAGCCATCGATTTCTTCAAGCGCGCTGGTTACCTTGCTCAACATGAACGGCTGGATCATCGCGGTAATCATCTTCATAACTAACCGTGCCTTTCTTCAGCGTCGCGCCTGCCAGATTCGTCGCAACTCCAGGCGCGCGAGCTTAATCAGAGTGCGAACCCTGTCTTCGTTAACGTGCAGGTACTTGGCAATCTTCCCCGCCTTTAGACCTTCCATGTCGTGCAGCACGAAGGCGACTCGCAAGTCGGCGGGTAGGCTGGTGACCAGAGCCTCGAGCATTGGCCCATCCAGCGGCGCCGGTTGCTGATGGGCCAGCACCGTGGTGCGATCAACCGTTGAAACGGGGGCAGGCGGTGACCCCACATTCACCGCCCGCCTGCGCGAGGCGTTCGCGACTGCCCCAAGTCGCTGCATCGCCTCATTAAGGGAAAGTTCGCGCAGCTGACGACCAACTGCGGTTTCGTTCCAGCGACGCGGCACTTCCCGGTTGAACTGCGTGAACACATTTACCGTTGCTTCCTCGGCAGCGCTGCGATCGGCGAGCAGGCGAAAACACAGACCATGGACCTGGGCCACAAAGAGCTTGTAGGCCACCTCGAGCACCACCCGCTTGCGGTTCGCCTGGTCCAATGCACTGGTATTCGAAATCCTCAAACCGTGCGCATCCAAAACAAAACTTGACATAAGCTCTCTTTGCCCATCGATCCCCTGCTCGTCCGACTGCTACCAACCAATGGGGCTGGTGCTGCCACCTCTTCCTTGCACTTATCTGCGCCGCTGCTCTTTGCTCGTTTTCCCGGAACGCTTTTGACCCGACCTTCCCGCTCCACTGGCGCGCGCCGCCAGCCGGTTCACCAGCAGGAGCAGGAGCACCATCGCAGCGATGCCAAACGCGATCTTTGCCAAATGCGCCAACACGTGACTCAGCTCCAGCGCGTTTCTAAACAACAACAGATAGACCATCTTCCCGACTCAATACTTTCCCGGACTCGCGCGGCGACTGCAGTGCGGTTGAGCCCTTCTTGCTACTTCTTTGCTCCCCGTTAGTCATTTGGCGCATAGGCTCCTGGTCGACTTCTTACTTTGAATCGCGCCTTGTCGACGGAGGTTAGTTCGACCTTGATCCGGTGCCACTTTCTCCCGCTGGACAGATCAATCGGACGGTAGGCAATGAAATATTGGGACCGGAGTTCTAATGCGATCTGCTCAAAAGCTCCGATTAGTGCCTCACTACTTCCGGGGAAATAGGCTTTACCGCCAGAAACTGACGTCAGCCGTTCGAGTGTCCTCCTGCCGGCCAGCGCCTTAACCCTGGAGAAGCCCAGAATCCCGATCGCGTAAACCACCACATCGGACTCTTGCAGCGCCAGACTCACGTCGCGTAACGAGTAACGTGAACAGGTGTCGTTGCCGTCGGTGATCAATAAGATCGCTCGGCGAGCACGTGAGCCTCGGGCAACTTTCTCGATGCCCAGGTAGGTAGCGTCGTAAAGCGAGGTCTGTCCTTGCGGCTTCAGGTAAGCAAACCTTTCGAGCACTGTTTCTATGTCCTGACTTCCGTCCAGCAGCAACTGGACCCGATCGCTAAAGCTGATCAGGAAGTACTCATCCGAGCGGTGACTGAGCTCAATGAATCTCGCGAGCGCTTCTCGAGCGCGCACGATCTTCTCGGCCTCCATCGACTGCGAGGTGTCAAAAATGACTGCAATACTGATTGGTATGTCCTGGGCACTAAAGAAGCTGATTTCCTGTGTTAGCTCATCGTCGACGACCGCGAATGCGCTCTTGTCCAGACCGCTCACATGCTTTCCATCTCGATCGGTGACAATTACATTCACGTTAATCAGATCAGTGTTGGTAATCAGTCGGCCCTGGTTATCTTTCAGCTGAAAAAGCGAAACCTGCTGAGGGACCTTCGCTCCGGATGCAACAGGCGCGCTCGCCCCAAAAGCCGTTCCCGCAAATCGGTTCAGCACAAAGAGCAGGACAACCATCAGCGCGACGCAAAAACCGATCTTTGCCGAATGCGACCGCAGGCGGCTGAGATCGGGCGCGCTGCTTAGAAAGTAAAGGTGGACCATTTCTCCGACTCAGACTTTCCGGGCGCGCACGGCCAGTGCAGTTACCGGGCGCACCCTCATTACTAAAACTCCACCCTTTCTCGTTCGAACCACCCGTAGAGTGTTGGCAGAATCAGCAGTGTCAGCAGCGTTGAAGTGATCAGGCCGCCAATCACCACCGTCGCCAGCGGTCGTTGCACTTCGGCGCCGGCCGAAGTCGCAATAGCCATCGGAATAAAGCCCAGACTGGCCACCAGCGCCGTCATCAGCACCGGCCGCAACCGCGTCTCAGCGCCTTCGCGCACCGCGTCCACCACCGACTTGCCCTCTTCACGAAGTTTGTTGATGTAGCTGACCATCACGACGCCGTTGAGGACGGCCACGCCGAAGAGAGCGATAAAGCCAACACCCGCCGAGATGGAAAACGGCATGCCTCTCAGCGCGAGGGCAAAGATGCCACCGACCACGGCAAAGGGAATTCCGGTGTAGATCAGGAGTGCCTGTTTGACCGAGCCGAAGGTGGTGAAGAGAAGAACAAAAATGAGAAACAGAGCGAGCGGTACGACGATCAGTAATCGCGCTGAAGCCCGTTCGAGATTCTCAAACGTGCCGCCCCAGGTAACGTAGTAGCCGGGCGGCAGCTTTACCTGTTGCGCGATCTGCTCCTGCGCCTCGGCGACAAAGCTGCCGATGTCGCGACCGCGTACGTTAAGTTCGACTCCAATACGCCGGCGTGTGTCTTCGCGGGAGATCTGCGCTGGTCCTTCGACCAGTTGAATGTCCGCCAGTTGCGCCAGCGGCACCCGGGCGCCATTGGGAGCAGGGACCAGCAGACTCTTAATGGTTTCGATATCACGACTGGTCTCATCTGCCAGACGCACCACCAGGTTGAAGCGCTGTTCACCTTCATAGACCAGACCGGCGTCTTTGCCGGCCACAATGGATTCCACCAGCTCGTTGACGTCGGCAACATTGATGCCGTAACGGGAGATTGCCGCACGGTCAGGTATGATCTGTAACTGGGGCAGACCGCTGGTGGCCTCGACCTTCACATCCTCAGCGCCGCGTACTTGCCTGACGACACGACCGATCTCATCGGCGGACTTTTTGAGCGTATCGAGATCATCGCCAAAGAGCTTGATGGCAATGTCCGAGCGCACCCCGGAAATCAGTTCTGAGACACGCAGCTCGATCGGTTGCGAAAAGCTGAACGTCGCGTTGGGCACTCCATTCTCCAGCGCTTCAGACATCTTCTCGACCAACTCGCTCTTCGAGTGGGTGGTGGTCCACTGCGCCGGCGGTTTGAGTTCAATGTAAAGATCGCTGAAGTCGATGCTCATCGGATCGGTGGCCACTTCAGCTCGTCCGGTTTTGGAAACAACTTTGGTGACCTCCGGAAATTGCTTCAACACTCGCTCCACGTCCGTGGTGGTTTTGATCGAAGTGGTGAGCGATACGCTGGGGAGTTGCTGGACCTGGACCGCCAGCGAACCTTCATCCAGCCGCGGAATAAATTCCGAACCAAGGAAGGGAAAGATGATGGCGCTGATCACCACCAGGACGACCGCCGCGGCAATCGCCGCCAATCGTTTGGTGTGCATGAACGCCAGCGCGGGACGATACCAGCGCTTGGCGATGCGAATCAGAAAGCTCTCCTTCTCCGAGACATGCCCGCGGAGCAGGAAGGTCATCGCTGCCGGAACGTAGGTAAGCGAAAGGATGAGTGAGCCGAGTAACGCGAACACAACTGTCAGCGCCATCGGCTTGAACATCTTGCCTTCTATCCCGGTAAGGCTGAGGATGGGCAGGTAAACGATCATGATAATCGCCACCGCGAATACCACCGGCCGGCCCACCTCCGTGCAGGCTTCAAGAATGGTGCGTTCCGGTCGCTCGTGAGAACCCGTATGCTGTGCTTCCGCGCGCCGGCGCACTGTGTTCTCGACCATCACCACCGCGCCATCCACGATCAACCCAAAGTCCAAAGCTCCCAGACTCATCAGGTTTCCGGAGACATTGAAGACGCGCATCAGGATCGCCGCGAACAGCATGGAGAGGGGAATGATGGTGGCGACCAGCAAACTACCGCGCCAGTTGCCGAGCAGCAGGATCAGGACGATGATAACGAGAATGGCGCCCTCGATGAGGTTCTTGGCGACGGTCCAGATCGTGCGATTGACAAGCTCGGTGCGATCATAAAACGGGATGAGCTGGACACCTTGAGGCAGGGTCTTCTTTACCTGCTCGACTCTCTCTTTGACTCGATCGACGACGGTGCGGGAGTTTTCGCCTTTGAGCATCATGGCGATGCCGGCGACTATCTCTCCTTCACCATCAGCGGTAACCGCACCTTGCCGTACAGTGGCGCCAGTGACGATCTCGCCCAGGTCGCGCACATAAACCGGGATTCCTTCTTTACCGGTCTTCACGATGATGTTGGCAATGTCATCCGGTGATGACACCAGACCGATGCCACGTAACAGGTATTGCTCGGAGCCGTGCTCGATGTAAGCACCACCGACGTTGGCATTGTTCTGGGCGACGGCGGCCACCACGTCCCGCAATGAGAGGTTGTAGGATTGCAGTTTCGCGGTGTCGAGCCGGACCTGGTATTGCTTTTCGTAGCCGCCAAAGCTATTGACTTCCGTCACGCCCGGAACTCCCAACAACTGCCGGCGCACACTCCAGTCCTGAATGGTTCGCAGCGCGGTCGCGTCGTAGCCGCTACCCTTCTCAGCTTTCAATTCATACTGGTAGATCTCACCGAGGCCGGTGGAGATCGGTCCCATCTCAGGTGCCCCAATGTTTTCGGGGATCTGCTCACGCGCTTGGGAAAGCCGTTCGAGCACCAGTTGCCGGGCAAAGTAGGTGTCGACAGAGTCGTGGAATACGACCGTCACCGCCGAGAGACCAAATTTTGAAACGGAGCGGATCTCTTCAATGTCGGGCAGTCCCGACATGGCGACCTCTACCGGAAACGTGATCTGCCGCTCGATTTCCAGGGGCGCCAGTGACGGCGCTGCCGTTAATACCTGTACCTGAACATTGGTGACGTCAGGCACGGCGTCGATGGGAAGGTTAATCAGACTATACACACCTGCGCCTGACATGATCAGGACCATCAGCAGGACCAGTAAGCGTTGCGAAACAGCGAAACGAATGAGAGCGTTTATCATCAGTGTCCGTGCTCCCCCATTTCGCCTTTTAATCTCTGTGTCTTGAGGATGAAGCTGCCTTTGGTAACTACTTTGTCACCGAGCTTCAGGCCCGAGATCACACGGTGATAGCCTTCCACTTCGCCACCCAGTTCCACTTCGCGCACCGCGAAGGCGCCCGGTTCATCATCCTTCGGGATAAACACAACCGACCGGTTCTCGATGCGCTGTACCGCGGTGGAAGGAATCACCAGTTCCTCACCTCCGGCTGCCGCGGTGCCAGCTTCAAAACCAACTTCCACGAACATGCCGGCTTTCAACCGTTCTCCCGGATTCGCCAGCTCAATGCGCACTCGTGCCGTTCGTGTCTCTTCGTTCAGCCGCGGATCGATGTAGTTCACTCGTCCCGCCATGGCTGTCTCCCCTAACGCCGCGGAACGCACTTCGGCGGGAATGCCGACGCGCACTTTCCCGACCTCTGACTCAGGCACATTGGCGATCACCCAGACGGTGGAGATGTTGGCGATCGTAAACAGCGGAACACCCGCTTGAATCCCGGCCCCGGCATTGACCAGACGTTCAACCACGGTACCGGACACAGGCGCACGCAAAGTCACCAGCGAGATGTCCGTGGTGTGCGTGTCGCGGGCTTGCGTCGCCACCGGATCACCGAGTGTTTGCAGGCTCTGCCGCAGGTGGCCCACATCTACCCGCGCTGTCTCTACTTCGGCTTGCGCTTGCTGAACTTCACGGTTGACCGAGATATTGTTCTGATATTCGTATTCCGCTTTCGCGGTCTTGAAATTTGCTTCGGCGGCTATCAGGTCCTTGCCGGCTCCCGCGCCCAGCTCGATCAATTTTCGCGTGCGTCGCAACGTCGCCTCGGCTTCATCCAGTTTTGCCTTGGCCTGAATTACCGACACCCGGTTTTCCGCCTGCTGGACTCGTTGCAGGGCTCTCTCCGCGAGTCGCAAACGCGTTTCGGCCTCGCGCAGCTTGCCGTGCATCTCCGCCACTTCAGGACTGGAGATGATGGCCATCACCGCGCCGGCGCGCACTACGTCACCCTGGCCCACATTCACACGTTCAACGCGTCCGGATACCAGAGCGGAAGCTTGTTGTGTTTGCTGTTGATTGGTCTCGACCGTGCCGGTGGTTTTGATCAGGCTGACAGCAGGCCGTTGCGTGACCCCCTCAATCTCCAGGCCTGCCGCAGCCAGAGCTTCGGGCGTGAGCTTTACTTCTTCGCCTTCCTCTGCGCCGTGCTCCGCTTCGCCGGCGGCAGTCTCAGTATTCACGTTGACCGCGGTGGCGCCGTTACCGTTGCTGCGCAAAAAGAGCGCATAGATCGCGACGATGGCCACCAGCGCCACCACCGCGACGATGACGATGGTCCGGATGCGACGCGAATATGATCCCGCTTCCTGCGCTACCGCGACTTCATAGGCTGATCGCTCGCCGTGCAACTGGCTGAGGTGAGTGCTTTCCCGCAATGTATCTTCAGTTTCGTGTTTGTCTGACATAGTGAATCGATCCTTGTTGAATTCGGCTCGTTACGGTTGATCGGGTCTGGCCCCGATAGCTGCGTGAATGTCGGCCAGCGCTCGGTATTGTTCGGCCAGCGCCTCAGTGAATTCGCGCTGCGCATCCACCAGCCGCCGCTGCTCAACCAGCAGGTCGGTGATACTGAAGGCGCCTATCTGGTAGGCGGCTCGTATCGTTCGTATGTTTTCGCTGGAGCGTGGAATGACACCCTGCTCGAAGGTGGACACGGCGGCGCGCGCCGCTTCGTAGCGTGCAAACGAGCTCTGCACTTCGGTACGGACCACTGCTTCGACAAATTCACGCCGGCGCTCAGCCTGATTGATCGCGGTGGTCGCTTCTGCTTTGGCGCCCTGATTGCGATTGAAGACGGGAATGCCGACGGAAACGCCGAAGGTGAGTAACTTGTCTCGATCCCGCAGCACGCCCACCGGCGTATTGTCGAAGACCGAGCGGACCTGAGAGTACCTGGTGAACGGCGTGACGTCCGGAACGCCATAGGAACGCGCCAGTCGCAACCCGGCCTGGGCCACCTCGACGTTGAGTTGCGCCAGCTTCAGATCGGGACGGCTGCGCAGAGCAATTTCGATGGCCGACTCCAGTGAGGCCGGAGGCGGCGCCAGACCTGGCGTGGCGATATCTTCCCGCAACCGGATCAGTTCAGCGGCCGGTACGCCGGTCAGACTTTTTAGTCGCAACAGCGCGGCCTGCAGCCGTCCTTCTACCAAAGCCCGCCGCGAACGCAACCGGTCGACTTCAACGCGCAACTGGTTTAATTCGATCGGCGCGGTTTCACCTTCATTAACTCGCGCCTGGATAAAACGCGTCGTCTGCAGGTCAAGATTGTTAAGCTCTTCCAGCGTACCGAGTTCACGGATCGCTGCCAGTGCTTCCGCGTAGAACGCTCGCACTTCGTTGGCAAGTCGCCGTTCGCGATCCGCGACCTCGGCCTCGGCGGCTTCAAATTCGGCCCGCGCCAATTCGATCCGGCGCCGCCGCTTACCACCGAGTTCAAGTGGTACGGCCAGGCCAACGCTGATTTCCTGTTCGCCCGCGGAGCCTGTAAATCTTCCCGTTGTCTGCTCAAAATCCAGCGTCGGATTAGGACGGAGTCCAGCCTGACGCAGACGCGCGCGCGCGCGTTCTATCTCGAGTCTGGTGGCAGCCAGTTCTGCATTAGCAGAAAGTGCCCGGCGAACCAGATCGTTGGACGATGCTCCCTGCAAGGGATCGAAGTAGCGAGCCAGCAGCGGAGTAACACTGTTTCGAGCCAGCTCAGTGGTGGCCGAACCTCTACCGCCACTAAGCGCGACCTCATCTTTGCCGCTTTCCGAAACGACGGCTTTGGACGCACTTTGGGCATTGACCGCAGCGACGGCTCCCAGGACGACGCTGACTAAGAGCACCAGACGCGCGGACGTCTTTGTTCGCTTCCGCAAAAACCAATTCATTTATTTTTCCCTGGATCTGTGCCCAACCTCTGCAAGGTTGAACACGACTACCTAAACCTGTCCCGGGAACCGGGACTATCGAAATAGCGGCAAGATCCGAAGCTCGCGATCAGAAAAACGAAGACACGAGCTTTCAGAGAAAGCTGCTACACGGATGACACGAATTCGATTGGTTTAGGCAAACCTGGGAGGGTGGTATGGAGCGTGGAGCGATCCGGTGGGAATAGAAACTGCCGCCGGTGTATATGCCAGCGACACTTGTTCTGCTACTACAGGGTCGACGAACAAGGGACTGGGCATTACGTGAGCGCAGCAGCAGAAGCAGTCCTCGTCATTTGGCTTTTGACGATCTTCGTTGGGAATTCCGGGTGCGCTAGATTCAACATCCAGCACTACGGCGTCAACACTGTCGCCCCGCGAGGCCGTTTCGGCACCCTGCGCCACTACTACACTGAGCGACCCTTCACGGCAGAACTCCGGGAAGGCAAGCTCCGCCCCTGTATAAGTCAGGAGTAACAGAACGATGCCTTTGAGGAGCTTTTGTTTCATTAACGCTGCGCTTTTTCTTGTACGACCGTCTTCCGATTGCCGTTCACCGTATAACACACTTCCACGCGGACCGTCAAAATAGACGCAACTTGAGAACGCGTAAATGACTATCACTATCGATGATTCAGCATTTCCTGGTCTTAATCGTGTTTGTGTCCCGAAGGCAGCGCCGCCGGGGCTTCAATGATTCCTTCGCGTATGCGTCGCTGCACTTCGTCATACATGGCGGGCGGCAGCACGCGCACGAGGGTCATCATGCCCATCATTGCTGCGGTCCACCCGGGAGGCAGACCGTAGGTATGCGGCTTCGCCACTTCCTTGTCCATGATCATGTGCATGTCCTGCGGGTAACCGGGCACTCGTTTCCTGGCGGCCTCCTGCGAGCCCGTCTGCGCGCCTGGTCCAACCAGATTTGAGGTGTTCCTTTCCTGCTCAGTGCTGTCACCCATGCCGCGGCCAAACTTGGGTGACATGTCTTCCGCCAGCGCATTACCCTGACGCACGATGCCCATTCCTTCTTCCATGCCGCCGCCGGTTTGTGTTCCGTGACCAGCCTGGCTCATTGGCCCTACCATGGAAACCATCTGGTTCATCATGTGGTGTGGGAGATGGCAGTGAAACATCCAGTTGCCGGGGTAGATAGCGTCGAATTCAACATCGCGCGCCTGGGCTACGCCCACCAGCACTGTGTTGCCGGGAAACCAGGCTGACTCGCGTATACGCCCGCCCTCGGTGCCAGTCACATAAAACTGGTTGCCGTGGATGTGCATGGGATGGTGGTCCATACCAAGATTTACAATGCGCAGACGCACCCGTTCACCCTGCTTCACGATCATGGGCGTGGTGGCGGGACCAGCCTTGCCGTTGATAGTAAGCCAGTTGAACTCCATCGCCAGCGAGTTGGGCACCGGGTTGTTTGGCAACAACGCCCACCCCTGCAGGATCAAGCCAAAATCTTTGTGCACGTGCGGCTGGTGTGGTGTCTTGGGGTGGATGATGAAGAGCCCAATCAGGCCCATCATCTCCTGCATGGCGCCGTGCGAGTGATAAAAGAAGGTGCCGTTCTGTCGTAACGTAAACTCGTAGATGAAAGTCCCGCCCGGCTGGACCAACGGCTGGCTGATAAAGGGCACCCCGTCCATATTCAGCGGCACTTCGAGACCGTGCCAGTGAACGGTAGTGGGTTCCGGCAGCTTATTAGTGAGAATGATGCGAACGCGATCACCCTCATTCACCTCGATGGTTGGACCAGGGATACTGTTGTTATAGCCCCAGCCATACATCTCTCTCATGCCGGGCAGCAACTCGGTCTTCACCACTTCGGCTGATAACTGAAACACCTTCACCCCGTTATCCAGCGTCCACGGCAGCTTTGCGACATCCGGTGTCTCCACCAGCACCTTGCCGCCACTCGCACCTTCACCGGTTTCTTTCTTCGGCGCCGATTTCGGCGATGGCTTCGACGACGGTTGGGGCGCCACCGGCTGGTGCCCTTGATGCTGCGCCGAGACAACGCCGCTGGAGGCGAGCAGGCCCGCGGCTCCCAGCAGTCCCGACCTCTTCAGAAAATTGCGTCTACTGTGACTCATCTTTTTGTTGCTCCTATAGAAAACCAAAATCCGTTTACGGGTCCCGTTGCGTTTCACCTGGGAGCCGACTCTCGAGTCGCCTCACCAGGCGCTCGCAGTTTGAAATTTTGTTGTGCTTCGCCGGGCCGATGGGGCGGATCCAGACCACCATCCAGCAGGAAGCCGCGCAAGGAAACGGCACTCGCTTGCAGTTGGCTCAAGGCGCGCGCGTACTCGACCTCGACCTGAAACAGTGTTCTCTGGGCGATCAGCACCTGCGGGTAAGCGGCCGCCATCCGGCGAAAGGAAGTGAGATAGGTGCGATAGGCTTCGCGTGCTTTGGGCACTACGTGCGTGCGATATCTTTCGACCAGTTGCTGCGCGTTGCGATATTCACGAAAGCCGGCTGCGAAGCGTGACCGTAATACCAGTTGCACCCGATCCAGATCGCGTTCCGCGATCGCGAGCTCCGCTTCGGCTGCAGCGATGCCACCCTGATTGCGATTGAAGACTGGCAGATCCAGCCCGACCTCCAGCCGTCCTTCAAGTCCTTTGCGCTGGCCCGAGATGGCGGGTACCACCGGTTCGAAACGCTCATAGTTGTAGCCCAGGCCGCCGCGCACAAATAGATCGGGAATGCGTTCCGCGCGGGCGCGGGACAGCACCGCGCGCGCACGTTCCACCTCGGCGCGCGCCACTCGGAGATCGGGACTCTGGACCAGCAGCGTCTCCAGCAATTGCGCTTCGTCCAGATTCGCAGACTCCGCTGCCGCAGTATCCGCCAGTCGGGCGGGCTGCAGCGCCGGGTTGCCGATCATTGCCGCCAGCGCCTGCCACGACCGGAGCCAGTCGTTTTGCGCGCGCAGGAAGTCCAGTTCCGACCGTTCGGCCTCAATCTCGATTTCCAGTTGATCGGGACGGTCCGCCTGCCCGACATTGGCCAGCTCTCTGGTTATGTCGACTGCTTCGCGGGCAAGCTGCGCGAGTTCGTCACGCAACTCCAGTAATCGCTGCGCTCCCAGCGTTTCGTAATAGAGGATGCGAATGGAATTGGTGACTCGTAGCCGTTGTGCTTCGGCAAGAATAACGGCCTGATCCTTTTCCCGCGCAAACACACGCTGCGCTTTACTCAATTTCCCGCCCAGGGGAAATGTCTGCTGTATGAACGCACCCTGTTCGGCGGTCTCACCCGGACGGCGAAAAGCAAATTCTTCCAGGAAGTAACCGGCGGTTGGGTTGGGGAACAAGCCCGCCTGACGCCGGCGGCCCTCGGCAACGCGAATAGCCGCATCGGCCTGCGCCAGCGTCGGATTTTTCTCTGCCGCCATCCTCTCCAGGTCTGCCAACCGTAAGGTGGCTCCGGCGGGAATAACCTGCCGCCGCGGTCGCACTATCTCCTGTAGTTCAGCCGCGGCAGGCGGCGTTTGCATTTCCGGCATCAGGTGGTGAGACGGCGTTGGTGACGGTGATGGCGAAGGTACCGCCACGGGCGTCATGGTTGGACCTGGCGTCGGCGGTGGCGACTTTGTCGGCGTTAGCGTTGGCATTGGTTGAGTTGTTGGTCGCTTTGCGGCAGCGCGACGCGTTGAGTTCTTCCTTTGCGTAGGTTTGGGTTTTGGTTTTGCCGCCGGCATCTTTTTCATGTCGTGACCTTGATGCTGCGGCAGCGCAGACACGCCCATCATCGCTATCAGCACGCACACCAATACCGCGCGCGACGCTCTGCGCGATTGCTTAAGCCAGTTCATGGATTTCTCCCCTCTGAGCGAATTCGCCTTTATTGGGCGAACGCCAAAAACTCTTGAAGTTGGGACCTGAAGCGAACGGGTCGATCAACACAGGCGAATGCCTGCGTCACCAACACAACTGAGTTGTGGGGAAGGGACTAAATCCGGAAGGTACTAAAGAGAATGTGCCTGGGCCTGCTGGCGTCGCCTGGTGGACCGTGCTCTGCTCGTGTCTTTGATGCGACCGCAGTGACGACGAAAGGAAGAACGGAAACGGCTTGAGCCACCTTCAGCTCAACTGATCGCTTGACGGTCTCCGCTGTTCTGGCCGAGGTGGTTTTCGAATTAGTGCGGGCGTGAATTATGCAATGCGCACAGGCGCGCGGCTCACCAGGTGCAAAAGCAATGCTCTGCACAACGACGGTCGCGGGAGCCAAACTACTCTGGTCCATCTCGTGATGGATCATCTGTGAATGATCCATCGCGGCCTCGCTCACCATACTGCTACAGAGCGACTCCGTCAGCCTGAGATGCGGACACAATGCTGCTATCAAAAGCACTCCTCCTTGACTGAAAAGGAGCGCTAATCCCAGCAACGATGTTATGGCAAGCCGCTTTGGCATTGGGTTCACTCTAGCATGAACTCGCAACGACGACGAAATCATCAGAGACTTCAACAATGGCTTTGTTGTTGCCAACCAGGCTTAGCTAAGTTGTTCACTTTTTGAGTTTCGTTCAGAGATCAGCGTTCGCAGTTCCACCACCGTCTCACACAGAGCGTCCGGCTTCGAAGCAATCAGCGCTCTCGATCGAGAGCTCCCCAGAGCGCGCCAACTGAGAAAATGCCGGCGCTTCTCGCGGCAGCCGTATCGATCGGATCGTCGCCGACTGAAATTGCGTGTTGCGACTGAACGTCAAGTAGCGTTTATTCCCTTCAACCGCGCTCTGCAAAACTCAGTAAAGATCTTGTTAAAGCAATGTCAGGGGAAAATGCCGCCTCGGTGCCGGAGGACACGCACCAGACTCCTATCCGCGAGATCCGCCATAAAGAATTAGTGGACGTCAGGTCGTGCCGCTCTCAAACCTCTCGTTTTTTCCAGTGGACACCATGGCTGCCTTTGAGTTTATCGCTTTTGGAGTACCGGAGGTCGCCTTCTGAACTGAAAGGATCATTCCTCTAGCGAAACATTCGAGTTTGGCGATCGAATATGCGGTGTCGTCTCATAATTAGGAAGACTGATTTCAACAAGAAGGATCGTTCTTGATACTTCGACGGAAACGGAACCATCTATCAATCTTCAAATGCCGTTTACTTAAAACGTTCCACACCACGTATCCTCAAATTACTACCTGATGGATCTATTCTCAGTGATAGGACATCCTCAAAGATCCGGAAGGCCGAACGTGGTTGGCGATATGCGGCAAACATCCTTGTCAGGCACGGCGCTACGGAACCACCACCAGCTACACCTGAAAACTCCACAGTTTTAAAGTCCTGGCTCACCCACTGGACCTCTCTGCTTACCAGGCCCCTGAAACATGCCGGTAACCATCGTTATGCGTGGAGCCTTTCACCCTCCATAACGCTCCCACCTTCACACGAATATCCCAAGTGGCCTAATCGGATCAATCACAACGGAGTCTTACATCATGAAGGTCACAGCCATTTACCCAAGCACAAATCCGAGTTGCGATATGCTCAATCTATACGATCGATCGACACTAATCGCTCGAATACATGATCAATTATGGATTCAAGAAATCCTTGGACCACGACAGCGCCAGCGTTGGTACAACGGTGAATACATCTTTACCGTTTCATCGAAGGCGATTGATGAACATTGTGAGAACCGCTACTCGAGGTAACGCCTCAATCATCGCTTCGACGAAAAGCATTCCCTTCAAACTTTCCGCACCCACTGACTTCTCCCTCAAAAAGGCGCGGTTAGTTATTACTCGATGAAACGAATAGTATATTTACCACAAGGACGACACGTTACTCTCGGCAACTACGTTCGCGCATGGAAATACGCGTTGACCGCGCCCGATACTGCCGTCTTCGACAAAGCCTTCAACTGGTATCCAGAAACCAAAACCGAAGTCCTCCGCGAGTTTCGACGTGGCCTTCACGATCGCATCAATCGCCGCATCGACGGCTTCCCCGGAACGCTCCGACCACTTCCTCATCCCAACACACGGAAACACGACTCTCAATGGCAACTTGAGACGTATCGCGCCTCAATTCAGCTCAACCAACCACGACTCATCATTCACTGGTTACCCCCCTGGTTGAAGAAGCGATTCGCACATCGTTTGCGCGATGCCCTGATCGACTAGAACAGCGGACCACCGAAATGCACGTTCTACTTATCCAAGTTGATGGCAAGCTCCCAAACCTTGCCCTCATGAAACTGGCGCACTGGCACCGCTCGCAAGGTCACACAGTCACACTCACTCGACGGCGCCGACGCGATTTATTCGACCCTCACTACCACAAAGTTTATGCTTCCGCGATCTTCAGCGAGAGCGAGAAGTTCTTTCCTAACATCACAATTGACTGGCCTCACACCGTCTTCGGTGGCACTGGCACCAATAACCCCCAAACCGTTGAATCGATCATCGGCTCCGATTACGAATTCTACGATTATCAAGACTATCCTCATTTCAGCGAATCGATTGGCTTCACAAAACGCGGCTGTCGGCTCACGTGCAAATTCTGTGTAGTTCCCCAAAAAGAAGGAAAACCTTATTTCGTAAACTCGATCAACGACATCTGGCGGGGATCCTCGCACCCTCGCAAATTACATTTGCTGGATAACGACTTTTTCGGACACGACTCCTGGCGTGATCACATCCGCGAAATCATCGACGGAAATTTTCACGTCTGCCTATCTCAAGGCATCAACGTGCGAATGATTACCACTGAGACCGCAGAGGCATTGGCCTCAATTCAATACCGCAATACAGCTTTCGATCGCAGGGTTCTCTACTGCGCGTGGGACGGTCTAAAAGATGAAAAAGCATTCTTCGCCGGAATCAATAAACTCGAAAGAGCCGGCATCCCACCATCACACGTCCGGGCTTACATGCTGATCGGTTTTGACAAAACGGAAACATGGGACCGTATCTGGTATCGATTCAAGAAGATGGTCGAACGGGACATAGAACCGTATCCAATGGTCTTCCATGCACAGGGCGAGAAGCCACGCGTCGATCTCAAATGCTTTCAACGCTGGACCAATCGAGGTCTGTACCGCTGTATCCCTTGGAATGAATACCGCCGTCAAACCAAAAGCGACGAAAGCGTTGCCGCATGGCACCGCCTATTCATCCCATGTGAAACCAACCAACAACCGGAATTGCTCGAAACGAACCTCAAACAAAGAGAGGGAGAGAAGCGGCCACCGAGCCGTATTCCGGAGCTACAACTACTCGGAATGAATAATTAGGTCGAGGGAGAAGGACTAATGTGTTGCTGTGGAAAACCTGTCGTCAATGGAGAACTGGGCTATAAATGGAACAACCCTAACGATAACGCCAGCGTCTACCCTGTGAACCCACCTTCATTGGAAGATAGTGACCAATTACTACGCGATGAACCGGGACGATGCGGCGGACGGGACTCGCATTCATACCACTACCGCCTAGTAAAGTCTCACGGCTCCTTAAGCCTCTTGGTTCGACATGGCGGTGGCGATGAGCGACTGTACCTGTCAAAGACAATCGAAAGCGTGTTGGCTCAGCTCGGCTCAACTGATTGCTATTGGACAATGAACGAGATCTATCACGCTCACTCTGCAGGAAAACGATCGGGTTCCGACAAGACCGCCAATGACTGGCGCAGAGCCGCAGCAGAGAAGCGGATTAGAACACGCAAACAACGCGGAAGCGACAGCGTTCGTGTGTGGATTGCATGAACACCCCGACACAATTTCTCCAAGGTACGACGTCAGCCTTCACTTACATCACTAAAGCAAGCGGCAACTAACGTTCATGTAAGCACCCCAATTCAAGACTTATCCAACACTTTCAGCACCGAGAAATTAGACCAATGAACGAGAACATCATTGCACAAATCAAGCACGACACCCCACAGGCGCAAATAGATCCCGAACCAAACGCCTTGATAATTGGAGCCCGATCACCGGAAACGGCCGTCGTCATAAGCGATTATCCATACGGCCGACGATTACGCTGTGTCATGCGCTACTGGCTCGAGACCAAAACGTCTCATGGCACGCGTCTGGTCTCACAGACCAACAATCCGAAGCAAGCCGGCCTTGTCTGGAACAAGCCACACGCTGGAACATACACCCAAGGCGCAGTCGTCCTGCACACTGATCAGAATGCTCACGTTCACCAACAGGCGTTCACCCACTACAACATCTCAACCTCAACCGTCGAACAAGCTGAACATTCATTGCAGCAACTTGAAGATTTCGAGCAGCGATACTCCACAGCGTTCACGGACTCAGATCATCGATTCATTGAAGAAGCTAAGAGGATCATTAACACTCGCTTGACGCAATTACAAACACCCCACCAAAAAACACCCGTTAACACCTCCTGCCCCGTTTGCAAGGACTATCACACCAATTGCACAGGCAGCCAGCAACCTCCCAGCAACTCCCAAACTGACTCGCGTATCTCAACCGGACTCCTGTTTTAACCTCACCGCCGAATGGACCGAACACCAATGCTCCTGATCCCCGAAATCAACATCAACGCTCTGACCATCATCAACCAAAACCAGCACTTCTATGAGAACGGCTCAACCTCTCCAAATGTTGATGCTGAGTTGGCTCGCCAGCGACTCAACGCTCTCAACAACCGAACTGGCCCGCGTGTTGGTGACTTTGTTCACTTCCCTGATGAAGAACAACCGCGTCGATTTACTTACGACTGGAATGACGGATCTATGCAGACAACCATCAAAGGATCGCGTGACGCGAGCTTCCATATCTATCGCAACGGTTATTGTGACTTTTCCGGCTCGCTTGATTCCGAGATCCCGATTGATCAGTGTCACGACACCGGCAAAAAACGTCTCGGTAGGGTTTGGTTTTTCTCGCGTGACTCTTCAGGACCACACCGCGGAGTGAACGTCAACTTACCGTTCCGAGTTTACGACTACTGGCCGATCAAGGTAATCTGCCCGAATTGTCAGCATGAACATTGCGAGGCGAGCCGTTTTTGCAACGATTACAACATGAGAGTTTGTAACGGCTGTTTTAATGAGAACGTTTTTGATTTTCCTTGTCACATCTGCAACACTGAAAGAAGCATAGGCTGCGGCTGTTAATCCCTCAAATACATGAGTCTCGGGCCGCATAGCCGCGTCCTTTAGATCTGCCCTTCCACCCTTCCCTAAAAACACTCTGGCGCCCTTCGAAACACTGGCCACTGCACTTCGGCATTCGTATGCCTCAGCTTCCTGACTACCACAATTTGGCGGTCCCCTGTTTTCGAAGCCACGAAGATTTTTCCCGAGACAAAATCGAAGCGGCGATTGACATCGGTATTAATGCAAGCAATCGATCACTTACCCGTCACCAGTCAACTACACCACGAACCCGCTCAAGCCTAGAAGAGAGCAGATATGAACGCAACAGACCGTTTCATGGCCGTATTACTCAATCTTTTTGATGGTCCGGCTTTTCGTGACGACTACAGGCGACACGGCAACCAATTGGCGCGCGTGCAACGAGATTTGGCGTGTACAGCCAAGAGTAGTTATTACCGCTTTAGACTAGCCCGTCCCACGCTACCAAGCCGGCCTGCGGGTAACTGGGATCGGAGGGTCGGATCGCGCTGTATAAGAGCCTATCACCGACCCAAGGACCCTGTTAAGCCTCTGGTCCGGTTTCTTCGACTACAGCGAATGCTTGACGCACAAAAGCCAAGAACCTTAAGTAAGATCCTTCGCCTCTGCTCAGCTCGACAAGTAGCATTCGGATGGGACTGCTACTTGACGCAAGCGCGACAAGCGTCGCGAACCCCAGCAGCATTGACGGAGCGACAACAACGAATCAGGCATCTAAGGCAAGTAAACCTAAGCCGACGTAGGAACCTTCGATAGCGAATCCTCACCCATTTCTACCGGTGTAAGAAACCTAGCTGCACCCAAACAAGTCACTCAATAAACTTTAGGAGTAACGCTCATGCGCCAATTGTCACTCATCGCCTTAATCCTCCTAAGCACGTTCACACCTTGTTCGATTACTGCCCAAACTACGACAAACCAAACGCCAGTGAATATACCTGTTCAGTCCGTTCCGCTGAACCCTATCAACACCCAACACATGATCGAGTTTTTCAGCAAACTGAAAACTCCCGACTTCCCGGCGTGGCTATACTCAACCACACGCTCAGCACCCGATTTACAATCATCGGACAAGCACTTTGCTCGCGCGACATGGCTCGCCCAACTCCACATAGTTCAGGACCAGGAAACCTGCGACCAACTTCACCAACAAGCAGTTCCCGTCCTGAAACTATTTCATCGGTTACACACAATCCGGTTTTTCATCTATCTCGACGACTATCCAAACATACAAACAATAGCCGGATCTTATTTAGGGGTTTCAACCGGACTCATTCGGCTCTTGAAACGCGACTCCCGCGACAACTCCCAATTAAATGCGCTCGTGGCTCACGAACTCGCCAGAACTATCCATCAAGACCGATTCGTCGAAGCCTGGAAACATGAAGATTTTCAGACAGTCAAAGCATTCGAGCTCTTCTACGATGCTGTAGCAACTTGCGCCTTGAATCACTTGCAACTGCAATCTGAACAATACGGCTTAATCCTCTACCGAATGACCCGAAACACCACTAGCCGAGACACCGACCACTCCCGACATCCGACTTTAGAACAACGACAATCTCTCATCCGAACAATTGGCCTTCCTCAGCGATCGTCACTGATCGCTCTAAATTAATATGCTGCGCAAAGGCCCTCCTCTTACCAAGCGCTTTCTGAA
This sequence comes from Pyrinomonadaceae bacterium, assembly GCA_036379695.1. Taxonomy (GTDB): domain Bacteria; phylum Acidobacteriota; class Blastocatellia; order Pyrinomonadales; family Pyrinomonadaceae; genus PSRF01. The sequence goes on from DASVGE010000088.1 coordinate 20,216, forward strand.
CTATCTCAGTATTGAAAAGGGACTCTCTGAGAACACCGTCACAAACTACGCCAAAGATCTCGCTCGACTAACTCAGTTTGCTTACATTGCAAAGAAGTCGGTAGACACCCT
>DASVGE010000089.1:0-17779 GCA_036379695.1 Pyrinomonadaceae bacterium
GCCAATCTCCCCACTTAAATTCTGGACCATGCGCTCGCAAACTTCCGACACGCTCCGCGAGAAGCTCGCCAAACTCTCCTCAGACGAACAGGCGCAAATAACGAGTGAAATGGAACAAGCCGTCAAGGAATTCTTTCCCGCCAACCGGATGTGTTTTCCGGCCCAGATGATCGTTGTGACGGGAAAGAAAGAAGATCTGCGTTCATCCGCGTAAATCTGTGGCTAAAATCAGTCCGGCAAACCCTCAACTTCACTGACAGGACGAACTTCGACAGTTCCGATCGCGGCGCCGGGAATGCGCGCGGCGATCTCGATTGCTTCGTCGAGGTCCCTCGCTTCGACGAGAAAGTAACCGCCGATTTGTTCCCGAGTCTCGGCAAATGGACCATCGGTAACAATCCGTTTGCCGTCGCGCACGCGCACACAGCTTGTTTCGGTGCTCGGATGGAGCGGTGCTGCGCCGAAGTACTGTCCCGTCTCATGAAGCTGGTTCGCGAGTGCGACGGATCGTTGGATCATGTTCTGCCGTTCGGCCTCGCTCCGTTGGCGAAATGTTTCTTCATCGTGGTGAACCAGCAGCATGTACCTCATGCGTGTCGCTCCTTCAGCATAATTGGCCGCTAATGTCATACAATGTGCTACATGGCTCGGTCAATCTTTGGCCGGATATGTCGTGGCGGCAACCTGCGCAAGAGATCGAACCGGACGCCACGCCTCGCTACATCCTCACCGAACCCTTCGATCCCGGTCAGTAGCCGCAAAAAGCACAAAAAAGATTAGCCACAAAAAGGCACAGAAGGCACAGAAGGCACAAGAATGGTTCTTAATTTGTGCCTTATGTGCCTTTTTGTGGCTAATCTTTTTTGTGCCTCTTGTGGCCCATCAGTCTTTACAAACTTTTTATGAACCCTTTACGCCGTCTTTATGCGCCAGGGCGTAAGTTCAGTTTATGAGCGAAAGAATCGAACGCGAGGCGGTCGCCTGGGAACTGGCGGCTGCGATCACGTGTTTTATGAGTGCCGTCCTGTCCCTTGTGATTGGGTTCGTGCTTACGACCGGCTGGCTGCTGGACGCACAACTTCATCCGTTGTTGCACAACCTGGGCCTCGGTCTTCTGATTATCGGGATTCCGATCGTGATTCTTGGTGGCCACTTTATGGATCTCAGGGAGAGGAAAATCAAGCATGGCAACCGCCGTGAAGCGGCTATTAGTCGGTAGAGCACTGCGGACCACGCAGGCCAGTCACGAGCGTCTCACGAAGAAAACCGCCCTCGCCGTTTTTTCTTCAGACGCGCTTTCATCCACAGCTTACGCCACTGAAGAGATCTTGCTCGTGCTGGCAGTCGCGGCTGCGGCAACGTCGGGCATGTCGTTTCAATACGTGATCCCGATCTCGATCGGGATCGCAGTGTTGCTGGCAATCGTAGCGACCAGTTATCGACAGACGATTCATGCGTATCCGTCGGGAGGCGGAGCATACATCGTCGCCAAAGAGAATCTTGGCGCCACGCCCGGATTGGTTGCGGGTGCTTCGCTCCTCGTCGATTACGTGTTGACGGTATCAGTATCGATCGCGGCAGGTGTCGCCGCGATCACCTCGGCGGTGCAGGGGACACGGTATGCCTGGCTCGACGAGCACAAAGTCGTAATATGTCTCATCCTCATCGCGTTCATCGCGACTGCAAACTTGCGAGGCGTTCGCGAATCTGGAGCGCTGTTCGCGACCCCAACGTACGTCTTCGTAATCAGCTTTCTTTTTATGATCGCATTTGGGCTGTTTCACTACTTCACCTACGGTGGAGCCGCAGCGATGCCTGGCCCTGAGGAACTGAAAGCCGCTGACGGTTACAAGCTGCAGCCACTGACATTGTTCCTTCTGCTCGGCGCCTTCTCAAACGGTTGCGCGGCGCTGACGGGCATTGAAGCGATCTCAAACGGTGTGCAGGCTTTCAAAAACCCGAAGCACGAAACGCTGCGACGACCCTGATGTGGATGGCACTACTGCTCACGACAATGTTTCTGGGCACGAGTGTGATGGCTTATTTGTACCACGTGCATCCGAAAGTGAATGAAACCGTTATCTCACAATTTGCGCGCATCATGTTCACTGGACCGCTGGGATGGTTTTACTACGTGGTCCAGGCTGCGACAGCGGCCATCCTCGTGCTGGCTGCGAACACGGCGTTTGCCGATTTTCCACGGCTCTCGAGTTTGCTGGCGCGCGATCGTTTTCTGCCCCGCCAGTTGGCCAATCGTGGCGACCGGTTGGTTTTTTCCAACGGCATTGTGATTCTCGCGATCTTTTCCGGCGTCCTGGTGATCGCTTTCAGCGGCGACACTTCACGACTGATACCGCTCTATGCTATTGGCGTGTTTCTTTCTTTTACGTTGTCGCAGTCAGGCATGGTGGTCCATTGGTTGCGAGAGCGAGTGGCGGCGCCCGCAAACTGGAAGAAGTCGCTGGTTGTTAACGCGGTCGGTGCTTTGGCGACGTTCGTCGTGCTCTGTGTTTTCGTGGCGACGAAATTTCTTCACGGCGCCTGGATCGTCGTTGTGGTTATTCCGGTGCTGGTGTTGATCTTCAAGGCGATTCACCACCATTACGTGCTGGTTGCCAGACAACTCTCAATGGACGGATTGGAACCGCTGCGGCCTATAAAGCACACGGTGATTGTGCCCGTTTCCGGCATACATCGAGGAGTTGTTTCGGCGTTGCAGTACGCGCGCTCGATTGCGTCCGACAAGGTGCAAGCGGTTTACGTCGACATTGAAGGAGAAGCGACCGGGACCTTGAAAGACAAGTGGGAGCGTTGTGGAGCGGGCGTCCAGCTAGTTATCCTGCCCTCACCTTATCGTGAACTTACACGGCCATTGCTGCGTCACATCAACCGCCTGGCGAAAGAGAATTCCGACGACATCATCACCGTGGTCCTCCCCGAATTCATCCCCGCCCACTGGTGGCAACACGTACTTCACAACCAGAGTTCGCTGTTATTAAAGGGATCATTGCTCTTCAAGAAAGGCGTAATCGTCACGAGCGTCCCGTATCATCTCGAACACTAGCTGCGCTCTTCGAAGCGTTTGAGACGCTGCTGAATCTCTTCGACGATTTGATTGACTTGTTCCAGATCGTTGGTGTTCAGGTGTTTTGCAAGTTCGCTGAGAATCGATTCCAGGGGTGGATTGTGAGTGTGAATTAAGGTTGCAACGTCATTTTCGTACAGACCCACACGGGTGAAGTTGCCTTGCCGATAGAGAGATGGCAGAGCGTAAAGCTTCAGTAGAATTAAACCCTCTACGGTGACACACACAATTTCCTGCTCGACAAAGCGCTTTGACGTAGTGTGACGTTTACGCACTTCATTAAACAGCGGGTTACTGGTCAACAGCACATCAACCTTTAGATTTCCAAAGTTGCCGCGAGCGAAGTCACTGTCACGAGTCTCAAGAGTTAACTCGGGCAGTTTTTCCAATGCAGATACAGCCATAATGAGATCGATATCTTCAGTGTTGCGACCGTCCACGTATTGCAGCAGTGCAATACCTCCGACAAGGACGTAATCGATCTCACGCTCGCGCAGCAGAGCGAAAAAACGTGCGACCGTGTCGATGAGTAGATCCGAATTCATGAGAATGTCCTGAGTCGTCTCCGGATTAAACACAACCGCATTGCGAATAACTTCGCCAATATGCACTCGAGATGAAGTGGTGGGCCTCATACAGTCGTTAAGTCTAACTTGAAACCAAGCCACAAAGAAGCACAAAAACCACAAATTTAGGCCGACGCTTTGCGCCTTTTTGCGGCAATGAGATGATAGTGGCGCTACCGGCTCCTGTTTGGTGCCTTGGTGGCTTTGTGGTTAGACTTATTCGCAAAATTCGAGCACGGGTAAGACTTCAGGTGACAATCCAGCAGGAAACTGTTGCACAGTATTCGCCACAACAAGTGGTGCGCTGGAGGGCTGTCGCCACCGGCCTTTCGATGCTGGCGTTCTCTATCGGCGCCCTCGCGTTCCTCGGCTGGGTTTTCGATAACCCCTACCTGAAAAGAATTCACCCTTCGTTAGTCACGCTGAAGGCGAACACCGCCGTTTGCCTGATGCTTGTCGGCTCCGCCGTGTATTTGCTTCGGGATCCAGCAACATCACCGCTCAAACGTCACATCAGCCAGGTATTTGCCGTAATCGTCTCGTTGGTGGGTTTGATCACGCTGAGCGAACATCTTTTCGGCTGGAACTCCGGCCTCGACCAGTTGCTCTTTCACGAGTCGAGAGCAGAAGCGGGCCGCTCGTTTCCGGGTCGGATGGGCGTCGCCTCGTCGCTCAACTTCTCATTGCTCGGCCCAGCACTCTTGTTAATGGACGCGCGTTCGCAGCGCTGGTTTCGCGTCTCAAACATCTCGGTGCTGCTGGTGATGGCGATCACGCTGCTCGTTTTTCTCTACTACTTTTACGGCGTCCAGCAAGTCGAACCCATCGGACTCTATTTCACGATCGCCTTACACACCGTCGTCGCTTTCTTTGGTCTTACGGCGGCCATTCTGCTGGCGCGACCGGAACGTGGCGTCATCTCTGCGTTTCTTGGAAACAGCCTTGGCGCAATGGTCGCGCGGCGCATGTGGCCTGCTTTGTTGATAGTGATTGTTCTGGGCTGGCTGAGAACTATTGTCTTCAACACCGGCTGGTACAGCCCCGGATTTATCACCGCAATCTTTGTTTCGGCGAACCTCTTCCTCTTCACGGGATTGATGTGGTGGACTGCCGTATCACTGAACCGCACTGATCGTGAGCGACGTCTTGTCGATCTCGCCCTGCGACACAGCGAGGCACGTTTGACCGTTTTGGTTCGAGTCAGCGAACTGATCCGCACGATTCAAGATCCTTATAAACTGTCTTACGCCGTCGCCGAGACAGTTGGTAGTCATCTCAATGTTCGTCGTTGTCTGTTCAACGAGACTGACGTGGAGCACGACGTCGAGATCGTTCACAACGATTACTGCGACGGCGTGGAATCGGTCGCCGGTGAACACCGGATATCGGAGTACAGCACCGTCACCTCGCGCGAGATGGAACTCGGAAACACCGTAATCAATTGCGACTCGAAGACCGATCCGAGAACCGCGGCTGATTACCACCGGGCTTATGAGGCGAACGGCGAGCGTGCGTACGTCGCAGTGCCGTTGATGCGCGAAGGACGTTGGGTGGCATCGCTGTGGGCCAGCGACAACCAGCCGCGTCAATGGACCAGGGAAGAAGTGTCGTTGCTGCAAACGGTCGCCGAGCGTACGTGGACGGCGATCGAAAAGCTCCGTGCCGAGACGGAGCGCGAGCAATTGCTGCGGAGCGAGCAGGAAGCGCGCGACACTGCGGAAAAGGCGAATAAGCTCAAAGACGAATTTCTCGCTACCCTCTCGCACGAGCTGCGCAATCCTTTGAACGTCATTCTCGGCTACTCAGAGTTACTGCTGCGAATGCCGGACATTCAACAATCGCCGCGCCTGGTGCAAATGGGTGACGCGCTGCGCCGGAACGCGCAGTCGCAGTCGCAACTGATAAACGATCTGCTCGATCTCTCGCGGCTACAGCGCGGCAAGATCTCGCTCAACCAGGAAGCCGTTTCGCTGGCCGCGATTATCGACAATGCAGTCGAAACTGTACGCAGCGACGCAGCGACAAAACGAGTCGATATTCATTTACATTCCAGCGATCAACTGTTGCTCGTAGACGGCGATCGTTTGCGCTTGCAGCAGATTGCCTGGAACTTGCTGAACAATGCAGTGAAATTTACGCCTGCGGGTGGGCGTATCGAGATCAGTCTCGGCAGTGAAGGTGATAATGCAGTGCTGGTTGTGAGCGACACGGGGCAGGGAATCGATGCGAGTTTTTTGCCGCACGTGTTCGAGATGTTTCGTCAGGCTGATGGCAGTAATCGCCGGCGGCATGGTGGTTTGGGCATTGGCCTCGCGCTTGTGCGGCAACTCGTGCAACTTCATGGCGGCACGATCAGCGCTGAGTCTGATGGACCGGGCAACGGCGCGCGCTTCACCGTGCGCTTACCGCTGCTGCGCGAAACAGCGTCGCCGGTTCTTGCTTCATCCGGAACGCTGGAACTGGATGTTCTGTCGCAAACAAGTTTCCTCATCCTCGACGATTCTGAGGACACGATTCGGATGTTGCAGGAGTTACTCAAGACCGGTGGCGCGAACGTGATGACGGCAAGCAATGGCGCTGAAGCTCTGCGCCTCGCAACAGAGAATGAGTTTGACGTGATTCTTTCCGACATCTCGATGCCGGACATGGATGGATTTGAGTTTCTACAACGCCTGCGAAAGATTGATGGACGTCAGGATGTTCCAGTCATCGCCATCACCGGCTTTGGTCGCAGCGACGACATCGCGCGCGTGCGCGCCGCCGGCTTCTATTCCCACCTGATCAAACCCCTGAACCTGCAAGCCCTGACGGAAGTGCTGCAGCAACTTGCGAAAGAAAAGAACGGCCCAGATCCCTCCACGCCTGACGTAGACTTCGACGTCAGCGCCGGCCCCGTTTGTTGAATCGAGCCACAAAAAGGCACAAAACAATCGTTTGTACTTTTCTGCGTTTTTGTGGGCTGATTGAACGAAGTCCGTACATTCGCTGACTGTAGATCGCACACTGATCGCGGCTAGTTCGCTTTCGAACATAAGCGCTCGTACTGGCATCTTCCTTGCTTTTTCAGTTGTGCATGAGATGTCAAACACAGCGATATTTTCTAACCACAATGTTTGCGCTTCTTGTCTCGCTTGCCATCGTTGACACGAGTTTCGCGCAGAGCTCGGACAGCGCGGCGTTAGCACCGCCCGCTGTGGTGTCGGCTGCCGACAAAGCAGCGATCGAAACGTTCGAAAAGCAGGTGAAGGGTTATGTGGACCTGCGCAACAAGGTTAGAGACAACGCGCCGAAGCTCTCGAAAGACAGCACGCCCGAACAGATTCACGCGTACAAAACAGCGCTCGAAGAGTCGCTCCGAAGTGCGCGCAAGGGCGCAAAACGCGGCGAACTCTTTCGCCCCGAAACCGCAAACTACATTCGTCGCACTTTGAAAGTCGAATTCCAGGGCAAGGATCGACAAGAGCTGCGCGAGAAGATCTTCGAGACCGAAACTCAGGGCGTGGTCCTGCGCGTAAATTATCCTTACGCACAAAACGCTGAGTTCTCAGAAATGCCGGCGACGTTGCTCGCCAAGCTGCCGCAACTGCCAAAAGAAGTGAGATATCGATTCGTAGGACGAAACATGTTGTTAGTTGATCGCGAGAGCAATGTGATCATCGACTTCATGCCGGATGCACTGCCATAAGTTTAAAGAGAGCGAGGGGAACATGCGAAGGTTTCATAGTTATAACTTACTACTTGCGTTTATCGTTACTGCAACTCTTTTGATTCCCGCAGCCGCACAAAGGACAAACGGGAACGCTGCCAAACGTGCGCACAGTTCGCCGCTGCGACTCACCATGCCGATGAAAGACGGCTCAGTGCGTTTTGCGGTGATTGGAGACACTGGTTCAGGTTCAGAAAAACAGCGCGAAGTCGGAGCGACAATGATCCAATCCCACACGTTGTTTCCGTTCGAGTTCGTTTTGATGATGGGCGACAACATGTACGGCGGCGAGGCGCCACAGGATTTCGAGAAGAAGTTCGCTGAGCCTTACAGGAGGCTGCTAAACGACAAGGTGAAGTTCTACGCGACGCTCGGCAACCACGACGAGGCGCTGCAAGTGAATTACGAAAACTTCAACATGAATGGAAAGGAGTATTACCGCTTCAAGAAAGGCAACGTTGCTTTTTACTCTCTCAACAGCAACTACATGGACAAGAAACAGGTGAAGTGGCTGGAAGATGAACTGGCCAAAGACACTTCAGAGTGGAAGATCTGTTTCTTCCATCATCCGCCTTACTCTTCGGCAAAGAAGCACGGTTCTGATGGCCAGCTTCGCGAAGTCCTCGAGCCGATCTTCCTGAAACATGGCGTGGACGTGGTGCTGACGGGTCACGATCACGTGTATGAAAGGATCAAGCCGCAAAAAGGAATTTACTATTTTGTCTCCGGCGCCGGTGGCAAGCTTCGCACGGGCGACATCAATGAAGCTTCTTCAATAACTGAAAAGTCATACGACCGCGATCTGCACTTTATGTTGTTTGAAGTAGCCGGAGACGAGATGTACTTCCAGGCGATTTCACGCACAGGCGAAACGATCGATTCGGGAACGATAACGCGCCGAAAACGATAGGCGTTTTATTTTCGTCCACAGATTAGTTGCGCTTTAAATAACCGAGAGCCCTGGAATGGTTCCAGGGCTCTCAAGGTTGGCGTGAGACATTCAGCCTCATAGTCACTGTCCTCACCCCAGCAACTTTCGCCGATTGACCGCATTTTAGCTCACACTGCAACGAGTCGCAACAGCTAAAAACTTCGTGTAAAAATACTTACAAAAGGAACTGGGATGGGGGCGGAAAGGTGCGAAAAAACTTGTGCAACCGCAGGCGCCGGACCAGAATCCTAAAGAAGGCTCCGGCCATTTACGTAAACCAACAAGTCCCGAGATTTTTAACTGTTGAGGAGTGTTTAATGAGATCGATTGCCAAGTTTCCGCCTGCTCTGTTTGCAATTTTAGCCCTGGTTTTCGCTGTTTCCACAGCCTCCGTTGCCAAGGAAAGGTACAGCAAGTTCCCGAACATCAAGATTAAGAACTTCGGTCAGATGGACGATCGTTTCTATCGCGGTGCACGTCCCAAGGAAGAAGATTACAAAGCGCTCGCTGAGCTTGGAATAAAGACCATTATCGACTTAACGGATAATTCGAGGGAGTATGAGCAGCCGGCCGTCGAGGCGGCGGGACTGCGCTACGTCAACATTCCGATGGTTGACAAGAGCTATCCCAGCATTGCGCAGGTGAATGAGTTCCTGAAGGTTGTCGATGATCCGGAGACGGGGAAGTTCTTCGTCCACTGCGCTGGAGGTCGTCATCGCACCGGAGTGGTCGGAGCGGTGTATCGCTTCCAAAAAGATAATTGGAGTTTGGATCAGGTAATGGCTGAGATGGAGCAGTACGACTTCAACTCCGGTTTCGGCCACGGCAAGCAGAAAAACTTCGTGAAAGACTACTGGGAGCAGTTCCAGGCCAAGGCGACTGTTACCACCAGCGCAAACGCTAACCAGTGATCAAAGGCAACTAGAGCCACAAAAAGGCACATAAGCGTAGAGCCACAAAAAGGCACATAAGCACAAAAGTTAGTTAATAGAACAACCCGGAATAGAACAAGTCAGCTTTCTGAAGAACAAGTCTGCTTGATGAAGAACAAGTCAGGAAGAGGGGCTTGCCCCCGCTGTTGAATTCCAGCAGCGGGGGCAAGCCCCTCTTCCTGACTTGTTCTATTCCGAGTTGCTCTATTTAAGCCTTTTGTGCCTTTTTGTGGCTCTATTTATGGTTGTATTGCTCGATGGACCAACAGCGTATCAACGTACTGCACGAAACGAATGGCTTTCCCGTCTTGTACTTTCCAAATGTGCGCGAAATTTGCCTGAAAACTCTTGCCGGTAGCCTTGTATGTGCCGTTGTATTTTCCCAGTGCGACGACAGTATCTCCACCGTCGATAAACTCATCGGGCACGGCTGCGAATTCATTCCACTCCGAACCGAGGCGCATGAAAACGCCTTCAAGCACAGCTTTGGGACCATGGTAAGTTCCGCCGTAAGGAAAACCATCAGCTTCGGTCCAATCGATGTCCGAGCTTAGGAAGCCTAATACTGACGGGATATCGCCTTCGGCAAATGCCTGGTATGCCTGTTTGACTGAATCAAGGTTGCTCAAAGGGGGATTTCCTTTCTACTCTGGGCATTAAAGTCTGCATTTTATATACATGAAACGGACCATCGCGCAAATGAAAGACAAATTACTCTTCGAACGTCGTAGCCACAAAGTAGATTAGCCACAAAAAGGCACATAAATCACAAAAGATTCTGATCGAGAATTCGTTTTGTGTTTTATGTGCCTTTTTGTGGCTGAAATTTTTAGCCGATGGTTTTGCCGTAGCCGAGCCACTTGCGAAGGTAACTGATTTGGCCGACGTGATAGGCGTCGTGAAAAGCATAGAAGGCGACAGTGCCACTAAGCTTGCCATTGAAAGTTGGCGGACCTTTCGGGGCATCCTTGTCCAACACATCTGCCGGCGGCTGTTGTAAAGCGGAAGCCAACTCGGCAGAGACCTGTTGCCAGGCGGTGAGCATTTCTTCCATCGAAGGATATTTCGTGTCGGCGAGCCGGTCGGCGCCACGCGCAAAGAGTGACGACCACTCGCTGTTCCAGTCGACGCCGAGTAGTTTCAATGTTTGCCCGCGATGAACCACCAGGTGGCCCATCAGCCACATCAGGTGATTTGAATCGTCGCCAGGATTCTTGAACCAATGTTCCGGAGCGACGTCGGCGATGGCTTTGTTGACGATATCGGTATTGATCTTGAACATCCCTGCGGTGTTAGTGATTTCTGTTTCCATTGTTACCTCCTTTGCCACGAAGAATAGCAGTAGCCACAAAAAGGCACAAAAAGCACAAAAGTTTACTTGTGCATTTTCGTGTCTCTTTGTGGCCGCTTTGTTTCGGTGTCACTCAGCCGCTGCTTTGGCGGCGACCGCCACCACTTCCTCGGACGGTGGCGCATAGACCCGCGCGGGCTGCCACGGTCGCAGTCCGGTTGCGCCGCTGATCCAACCCTGGAAATCCGGTCTGAAGAAACCGTACGGATGGACCAACTCGATCGCGCTCACTTCGTCGAGTCGCTTGCGTCCCTCCGCTGGAATCTCAAACTCTGCATAGCGCAGGTTGTCTTCGAGTTGGGCCAACTTGGAAGCGCCGATGATCGTTGAGGTAACCCCGGGTTGAGTCGCGACCCAGTTGAGCGCCACTTGTGACGCCGGCCTCCCGAGTTGCTTCGCGAGCTCGACGAGCACCTTCAGTATTTGCCAGTTACGCGGCGTGAAACGTTGGAAGATCGAGTTGCCGGATTCTTTCGCAATCTCCAGACGACCTTCGCCCTTTCCGGTGTCGCCCGTCTGCTGATACTTGCCGGTTAGAAAACCGCCGGCCAACGGACTCCACGGCGTAATTGCGAGTCCCAGCTCCTGCGCCGCCGGGATGTGTTCGCGTTCGATGTTGCGTTCGACCAGCGAATACTCGAGCTGGAGCGCGATCAAACCGTCGTTACTACTCCGCTCCGAGATCGTTTTTGCGCGCGCAACGTACCACGCAGGCGTGTCGGAAAAACCGTAGTAACGGATCTTCCCGGCGCGGATCAGATCGCTCAGCGCCGACACGACTTCCTCGACCGGCGTGACTGTGTCCCACGCGTGCAGCCAGTAAAGATCGATGTAGTCCGTTTGCAGCCGTCTTAACGAATCTTCAACCGAGCGATAGATATTCTTGCGGCCGTTGCCGCCGGCGTTTGGATTGCCGGGTTGCGGGTTAAAAGTAAACTTGGTTGCGAGCACGACCTGTTCGCGCAAGCCGCGCTCGGCAATAAATTTTCCGGTCAGTTCTTCGCTCCGTCCTTCGGTGTAAATGTTTGCGGTGTCGATGAAGTTTCCGCCGGCGTCGATGTAGGTATTGAAGACTGCGCGCGCGACGTCTTCTTCCGAGCCCCAGCCCCATTCAGTGCCGAAGGTCATCGTGCCCAGCGATAGTGGACTGACGCGCAGGCCCGAACGTCCGAGCGTTACGTATTCGTTCAAACTCTTGGTCATCTGTTTCCTTTCTTGTCTGTTATTGCCAACCGCCACCTAAAGCCTTGTAGAGTTGGACCACTGAAATCAATTCGTCTCGTTTGGTTTGTGTTAAGTTTAACTCTGCTTCGAACACTTCGCGATCGGCGTCGAGCGCGTTGAGCAGAGTATCAACGCCGCCTTCGTATCTCAGGTATGCCAGTCGCGACCGGTCTTGCAGTGTCGTGACCAGCAGCTCCTGCTGAATGCGAATCTCTTTTACTTTGCGATACTGAATCAGCGCATCCGAGACTTCCCGGAAAGCGTTCTGAATCGTTTGCTGATACGCGACGAGGGCGAGCTCCTGTTGCGCGCGTGCGAATTTCACGTCCGATTTCAAACGGCCGCCGGTAAAGATCGGTTGCGCCACTTGCGGCACAAACGTCCACGCACGGCTTGGCCCGGTGAAAAGACTCGAGAGCTGGTTGCTCTGAAATCCGAACAACCCTGTCAAACTGATGCGCGGAAAGTATGCCTTCTTCGCTGCCGAAACGAGCGTGCGTTGGGCCACGAGATTTTCTTCCGCGGCCCTGATGTCCGGGCGACGTTCCAGCAGCGATGAAGGCAGGCCAGCGGGCACCGCCGGCAACTCTTCCTGTTGGGTCAACGACTTTCCGCGCGCGATCGCAGTCGGGTTGTTTCCGAGCAGCAAACTGATCTGGTTCTCGGTTTGTTCGATTGCGCGTTCGGTATCGGGAATGATTTGCGACGCCTGGTAGACGAGCTCTTCCGCCTGACGTACGTCGAGCATGGTTGCGAGACCGCCTTGCTCGCGCGCTTTGATCAGGCGCAGCGAATTCTCGCGCGTGGCTAACGTTCGTTTGGAAATGTCGAGTTGGGTGTCGAGCTCGAGCAGGTTGAAGTAGCCGGTGGCGACGTCGCCGACGACGGTCGTCATGACCGCTTTGCGATCTTCTTCCGTCGCGCGCAGTTGTGCGCGCGCTGCTTTGGTTTGGTTTCGCAGACGTCCCCAGACGTCGATTTCAAATGTGAGCAGGTTCAGCAGGACGCTGCCGAAGCTGCGTCGCTGGCCGCCCTGACCGGAGCTGGCGAGTTGGCCGTTTTGTGAAAAGCGGTTGCTGGTCAGATCGGCGGTCGCGTCAAACTGCGGAAACTGTTCGGAGCGTGCGAGGCCGAGATTCGCGCGTGCGGCGTTGATGCGTGCGCCGGCCGTGCGCAGATCGTAGTTCTGATCGATGGCGGTTTTGATTAGATTCTGTAATTCCGGATCTTTGAAAACCTCAAACCATTTCAGATCGCCGATCGAACTCTGATCCGTCACCTCCGCGCCACGAAAACGATCGGGCGTCTGCGCCGCAACATTCACGGGGAACCAGATAGCCATGCCAAGACCGAACGCCAAACCTATTAAGCGCCTCCCTGGAGTGCGGCGGCTTGCCGCCGCTTTGTTCTTGATCTCTGGATCGAGTACCAAAGCGGCGGCAAGCCGCCGCACTCCAGGGAGGCGCCCGATACTCGAACTGTATGGTTGACTTCGCATCTCAATCTCCTGAGGCCGGTTGCAATTCAGAGGGCACTGGGTGTTTGCGGCCGAAGCGCATGGAGACTTTCTCGACCACGTAGAAACTCACCGGGATCAGGAAACTTGCGATCAGCGTGTCGGCCAACATGCCCGCGATGACCACCGTCCCCAGGATCTGTCGCGCGGATGCCCCGGAGCCGGTCGAGAACCACAACGGCAAACAACCGGCGATGAACGCCAGCGATGTCATCAACAACGGGCGTCGCCGCAATCGCGCACCTTCCAGAGCAGCATCCAGAAGATCTCGACCCTTCTCAAATTCCATCTTCGCGAACTCGACAATGAGAATCGCGTTCTTTGCCGCCAGCCCAATCACCACGATCAAACCGATCTGCGCGTACACCCCGAGATCAAATCCACGCAGCCAGATACCGAGGAACGCACCAAACAACGCGATCGGCACAGTCAGCAAAACGGAGAAGGGAAGCGACCAGCTCTCGTAAAGCGCTGCCAGAATCAGAAACACAAACACCAGCGACAATGCCAACGCTTTGAACGCCGCACCCGAAGTCTGTTTCTCCTGGTAAGACAGGTCGGCCCAGTCGTAACCGATTTCCCGCGGCAGCGTTTCGCGCGCGACTTCTTCAAGCGCCTGCATCGCCTGGCCCGAACTGTACCCGGGCGCGGCTGAGCCGAGCACCTGCGCGCTGCGATAGAGATTGAACCGATTCGTATACTCCGGCCCACTGATCCTGCGTGTCGTCACGAGCGCCGAAAGCGGCACCATCTCACCTTCATTGTTACGCACGTAATAAGTCCCAATATCCTCTTCACTGCGCCGCATGTCGCCCTCAGACTGCAGGAACACGCGCCACTGCCGCCCGAACCGGTTGAACTGATTCAAATAGAGTCCACCCAGATATGCCTGCAACGTTTGATAAACATCGGCGACAGCGACACCCTGCTTCAACGCTTTGTCGCGATCGACGTCGGCATAGATCTGCGGCACGTCCGCAGAGAACTGCGACATCACGCCCGCCAGCTCCGGGCGCTTGCGCGCCGCCGCTAGAAACGCCTGCACATTCTGATCGAGAAACTCAACCGACCCACCACTACGATCCTGCAACCACAACGAAAAACCGCCGGCACTGCCGAGACCCGGAATCGACGGCGGCATAAACGCAAACGCCATCGCTTCCGGAATCTGCGTCGCGAGCTCGCCATTGATCTTCGCGAGTATCGTTTGCGCCTGAAGCTCGTGCGACGTACGTTCATCCCACGGCTTAAAGCTCATGAAGAAGAAGCCCTGGTAACTCGCCGAAATCCGGTTCAACAAACTGAAGCCGCCGATGCCGGTGTAATACTGCACGCCCTCGGTATGGCCCAGAATGTTCTCCACCTTCTTCAGCACTTCATCGGTGCGCTCGAGGGATGCAGCCGGCGGAAGCTGCACGTGCAACATGGCGTAGCCGTAGTCTTCTTCAGGCAGAAAACTCGTCGGCAGTGTCCGGCCCATAAACACGTCGCCAAGCGTGAACCCGACAATGATCACCACACCGATCACCGCTTTGCGCAGTAGTGCATGGCTCCAGTTGAGATACCCATGCATGACTTTGTCGAAGCCGCGATTGAACCAACCAAAGAAACGACCGAGTATGCCGCGCGACTTCTGCCGCGGCTTCAACAACAACGCCGCGAGCGCAGGCGAAAGCGTCAACGCATTAAACGCCGAGATGAGCATCGAGATCGCAATCGTCATCGCAAACTGATTGTTCAACCGCCCCTGGATGCCGCCCATGAACGCAACCGGCAGAAAAACAGCCGACAGGATTAACGCGATCGCGATCACCGGCCCGCCGACTTCCTTCATCGCCTGGATCGTCGCCTCGCGCGGAGACTTTCCTTCCTCGATGTGATGTTCGACTGCTTCGACGACGATGATCGCGTCGTCAACCACCAATCCGATCGCGAGCACGAACGCGAATAACGACAACGTGTTGATCGAGAAACCAAGCAACGGAAAGACTGCGAAGGTGCCGATGAGCGACACGGGCACCGCGATCACGGGTATCAGCGTCGCGCGCCAGTTTTGCAGGAAGAGAAATACGACGACGATCACGAGCACCATCGCTTCGAGCAACGTCGTCAGCGTTTCCTTGATGCCTTCGCTCACGGGCAGCGTCGTATCAAACACCACCGCGTAATCGAGATCGTTTGGAAAGCGCTCTTTCAACTCTGCCATCGTCTTCTTCAGACCTTCGGCGGTGGCGAGCGCATTCGAACCTGGCGACTGAAACACGGCGACGATCGCGCCCGGCTGGCCGTTCATGCGCGAGCTCTGTTGATAATTGAGCGCCCCGAGTTCGATGCGCGCGACGTCGCTCAAACGAACCACCGAACCGTCGTTGTCGGCGCGCACGATGATCTGGCCAAACTCTTCCGGTGTTTCGAGCCGGCCTTTCGCGCGCACGGTGTACGTCTTCTCCATGCCTTCAGGCGCAGGCGCGGCGCCCACGCGGCCCGAAGGGTTGACGTTGCTTTGTTGCTGAACCGCGTTGACGAGATCCGGAACTCCCAAACCGAGCTTCGCGAGCACGTCGGGTTTCACCCAGATGCGCATCGCATAATCGCTGGAGCCAAACACACGGACCTCGCCAACACCGGGCACGCGATAGAGCACGTCGTTGACGTTGATGTTTGCGTAGTTGGCAAGAAACAGCGAATCGTAAGTCTTGTTTGGCGAGTAAAGACAGAAGACGAGCATCGGCAGGCCGGTTGACTTCCGCGTCGTCAAGCCAAATTGGTTTACGTCAGTGGGCAGGTTCGGCTGTGCCTGGGCCAGGCGGTTCTGCACGTTGACCTGATCGATGTTGACGTCAGTATCGACGCCGAACGTAACCATCAACTGCTGGCTGCCGTCGTTGGCGTTGACCGACTGCATGTAGAGCATGTTGTCAACACCGTTCATCTGTTGCTCGATCGGTGTCGAGACTGACTGCTCGATCGTGACTGCGTCGGCGCCGGTGTAGTTGGTCGAGACGATGATCTGCGGCGGCAAAATCTCGGGAAACAGTGCCAGCGGCAAACCCGACATCGCGATCAAACCACCGATAACCGTCAACACCGCAATCACGATCGCGACGATCGGCCTATTGATGAAAAATCTGGAAATCATCCGTGTAATCCGTGGTTAATTGTTCGTCACAACATAAGGCGCCGGCTTGACCACCATGCCCGGTCTCACTTTGATCGTTCCCTCAGCAACGATCACTTCCCCGGGCTTTAGCCCCTCGGTTATCACCCACATCGGTCCACTCTTCTCGCCGACCTTCACCACGCGAAAGCTCACCGTCTTGTCTGCGCCGACAACCGCCACCTGATAAGTGCCCTGCAACTCAGACACGGCTCGCTGCGGCACCATCAACGCATCCTCCTGCGTACTGGTGACCGCGCGCACTCGCCCAAACTGTCCCGGCCGCAATCCATTGTTCGGATTCGGAAAAACTCCAGCCATGCGAATCGCGCCCGTCTTCGGATCCACCTGTCGATCGGCGAAGTAAAACGTGCCCTTCTCCGGATACGTCGAGCCATCGGCAAGGATCAACTCCAGCTCGAGATTATCGAGACTGCCGCTCTGTTCCGCGCTGCCGAGAAACGGTTTCGTGTAGCGCAGGTAGTCCTGTTCACTGAGCGTGAAATAAACCTTGATCGGGTCGAGCGTCGAGACCGTCGTGAGCGGATTGCTGGTAGTGCTCACCAGATCGCCGACCTGCGCCTGTGCCATGCCGGCGACGCCGTCGATTGGCGAGATGATTCTCGTAAAGCTCAGATTCAAGGCCGCGGTTTTTGCGGTGGCTTTGGCGTTTTCGAGTTGTCCTTTCGCGGTTGCGACACCGGCGCGGGCGGTGTTGATCTCGGCGCTCGCATGGGCCATCTGCGCGCGTGCTGCTTCGACGCCGGCTTTCTCCGCGTCAACCTGCGCTTTCGCGGCCATGTTTGCCTGCAAAGCGTTGTCGAGATCCTGTTGTGTGACGGCTTTTTGTTCGGCGAGTGGCTGGTACTTCTTTACGTCGAGTTCAGTTTTGACTTGATTGGCGCGCGCCTGTTCGAGTCGCGCCTGTGCCTGTAATAGTTGACTGTTCGCCTGGGCGAGCTGCGCTTCGGCCTGCGTGATTTGCGAGGTGGCTTGCTCGACTTGTCCCTGATACTGCGCAACCTGGCCGTTAGCTTGATCGAGCGCGGCTTGAAAAGGCCGGGGATCGATCTCGAACAGGAGTTGTCCCTTCTTAACAAACGAGCCTTCTTTGTAGTCCTGTCGCAGCAGGTAGCCGGTGACCTGTGCTTTCAACTCGGCGTTGACCATGCCTTCGGTAGTGCCGATCCACTCGCTGTAGATTGGAACGTTCTTCTGTTCGACCTGGACCACGCCGACTTCGAGAACCGGCGGCGCTGCCTGCGCAGGTTTGCTCGAACGTGCAAAACCGAGCAGCACCGCTAAACCGAC
>DASVGE010000090.1:0-27784 GCA_036379695.1 Pyrinomonadaceae bacterium
AGAAACGATAATTCTTAGGATATTGAGACCAATGCGTTCACCCGACGCTACCGCGTTACGGTACTGACCCGATTTCTCAGCGATTTTCGACTTTTGAGGCAAAGCTATGTAAATTGGCTTTGCACAAAAAGTGATTTGGCGCGCTTCACTTCGGCTTCGCCGCCCGATGTGAGGCAAGGCTATGCCTTGCCGTTAGCACCTCTCGTAGTAGTGGGCTATGCCCTCGGTTCGGGCTCTGCCATAAGGACTTATGGGCCAAGGCCGAACAGGGGGCTCAGACCCGAACATTATTTTAAAAACCTGACGGCAAGGCATAGCCTTGCCTCACATCCGGCGGCGAAGCCGAAGCACATCGGGCGGCGAAGCCGAAGCGAAGAGCGCCAAAATGACTTTTTGTGCAAAGCCTGTTTGACTTTCTAATTCTGCCCAATCTGAACCGAACGCATTCGCCGACATACAGAGCACAAGCAGACGTGAGTGTTCGAGCCCTTCTTCAATCTTTGCGGGAATATTATCGCCGCGTTTGATCTCCCATTCATCAAACCACACACGTAGGCCGTCATTACGCAGCTGCTCCGCGAGTGGACGCACTATCGCTTTGTCTTTCGAACTGTGACAGAGGTAGACATCGAATTGAGAGTCTTGAGGCATGGCAATCGATCGCCGGGCGAAGCGTCAGGAGTTGAGTAAAACTCGACGAAGGATATTAGCGTGTAGTTAAAAAACGCGCCATCGTTTTTGGAAACTTTTGTGCCTTTTTGTGGCTCAATTAAGCGGGCGGTAGGATTGCAGCATCTTCATGTAGTTCGCTCTTTCAAACGCGGCGGGTTCGGGGCAGTGCTTTTGACTCATGGCGCCGATCATTTGCATAACGCTTTCGTATTCGTGTTCGTTTAACCAGGTGACGAGCTCGTTCAATATTTGCCCGATCCGGCGAACTCCGTTTTGCAGTAACTCGGAGGCCATCATGGTTACATTCGCGCCGGCCATCAATCCTTTAATGACATCCTGCGAAGTGTGAATGCCGCTCGTGATCGCAAAATCCACGCTCAAGCGGCCGTATAAAATGGCCACCCAACGCAAGGGCAAACGCAGCTCATTCGAATTACTCAACACCAGGCGCGGCGCTACTTCAAGGTTTTCCAGATCGAAGTCGGGTTGATAGAAACGATTGAAGAGGACCAGGCCATCCGCGCCGTGATCCGCTAAACGACCCGCCATGTTTGCAACCGAGCTGAAAAACGGACTGAGCTTCACCGCCACCGGAATCGTCACCGTTTGTCGCACAGCCGAAAGAATGTCGAGATAGAGTGTTTCGACTTCGATACCGGTAACGTCAGGGTTCGCCGGTAAGTAATAAACATTGAGCTCGAGGGCATCAGCGCCGGCCTCTTCAATCAACGTGGCGTAATCGGTCCAACCACCAACCGAAGCTCCGTTCAGACTGCCGATGATTGGAATATCAACAGCTTCCTTGGCGCGGCGAATCAGGTTCATGTATTCGTCCGGACCAACGTTGTAGCTCTGCATGTCAGGGAAATAGCTGATCGACTCTGCGTAGCTGTCGATACCCTGCGTCAGGTGGTAGTCGATGTAGTAGCTATCAAACCCGATCTGCTCTTCGAAGAGCGAATACATGACGACGGCAGCCGCTCCGGCATCTTCAAGACGACGGATGCTGTCGATGGTGTGTGAGAGTGGCGACGACGACGCCACAATCGGGTTTTTCAGATTCAAGCCGAGGTAGTTTGTTGTTAGGTTCATGGCGCCCTCATCCACAGATTACACAGATTTCGGTTCGGCGAATTGTTTGTACTGCTGCCAGCGTCGCGACACGGCCTGCTGTGCCTGGCCCAGGAGAAACTTGGCTACGGCTGGTTCGCTTTGCTGCAACATGCGATAGCGACCTTCGGTGTAGATGTAATCCTGAAGCGAGATCTTCGGATCGCTCGAATCGAGTTGGAACGGGTTCTTGTTCTCTTCAAGCAGTCGCGGGTTGTAGCGATAGAGCGGCCAGTAACCTGAATCCACTGCAAGCTTTTGCTGGTGCATTCCTTTGGCCATGTCGATCCCGTGAGCGATGCACTGGCTGTAGGCGATGATCAACGATGGACCCGGATGCGCTTCCGCTTCGAGAAAAGCTTTGATCGTATGCGTGTCGTTGGCCCCCATCGCGACCTGCGCGATGTAAACGTCGCCATAGCGCATGGCTGTCATTCCCAGATCTTTCTTCGCGCTGGGCTTCCCACTGGTCGCAAACTTCGCCACCGCGCCCAGGGGTGTTGCCTTCGACGCCTGCCCACCGGTGTTTGAGTAAACTTCTGTATCCAGTACGAGGATATTGACGTTTTGACCACTGGCGAGTACGTGGTCGAGGCCACCGTAGCCAATGTCGTAGGCCCAGCCATCGCCACCAACAATCCATACACTCTTCTCAACAAGCGAGTCTGCCAAACTAAGAAGGTCGCGTGTATCGGCTCCACCTGATCCGATCTTCGCCTTCAAAGCTGCCACTAGTTCGCGCTGAATGTTGATGCCTTCGTTAGTCGACTGGTCGGTGTTGAGCAGCTGGTCAGCCAGCGATTCTCCGATCAAGTCGCGCAGCCGTTGAACCAGATCTTTCGCGTACGCCTTCTGGTGATCGAGCGCGAGCCGCATACCCAACCCGAATTCCGCATTGTCTTCGAAGAGCGAATTGCTCCATGCCGGCCCACGCCCGTCGTCGTTCGTGGTGTAGGGAGTTGTCGGTAGATTCCCACCGTAGATGCTCGAACAACCGGTCGCATTCGCGATGATCGCTCGATCGCCAAACAGTTGCGTCAGCAGCTTGATGTAAGGTGTTTCCCCGCAACCAGCACACGCGCCCGAGAACTCGAACAAGGGTTGCAACAACTGCACGTTCTTCACCGAGTTGAATGCAATCAAACCGTTCTTGTGCAGGTCGGGCAGCTCTAAGAAGTAATCCCAATTGACTCGTTCACTATCGCGCAGCGGCAACTGCGGCTTCATGTTGAGAGCCTTGCGCGACACATTGCTCTTATCTCTTGCAGGACAGACTTCGACGCACAACCGGCAGCCAGTGCAATCTTCAACAGCCACCTGAATCGTGTACAACTTATCGGGAAACTCACGCCACTTCGCAGGCATCGACTTGAATCCCGCCGGCGCGTCGCTGAGATCATCCGCAGAACAAACCTTGGCGCGTATCGTCGAATGCGGACACACCATCACACACTTGCCACACTCGATACAGAGATCCGGTTCCCACACCGGTACATCCTGCGCGATGTTTCGCTTCTCCCAACGCGCCGTGCCGACCGGATAAGTTCCGTCTTCCGGAAAAGCACTGACCGGCAGCAAGTCGCCGCGGCCCGCGATCATTTCAGCGGTCACATTGCGGACGAAGTCGGGCGCGTTAACAGGTATTTTCGACGTGATCGCAGCGGCGTCGCTCGCCGTGGCTGGAACAGTTATCTCGCGAAGGTGCGCAAGCGCTGCATCTACGGCGGCGAAGTTTTGCCGAACAACCGGTTCACCTCGTTTTCCGTAAGTCTTGCGAATGAACTCCTTGATCTTGGTTATCGCTTCGTCGCGCGGCAACACCCCGCTCAGCGCGAAGAAACATGTCTGCATGATCGTATTGATACGATTGCCCAGCTGACTCTTTCGCGCCACGCCGTTGGCATCAATCGCGTAGACCTTCAGCCGCTTCTCAATTATTAGTTGCTGAACGTCGGCAGGCAGATGATCCCAGACATCAGCTTCCTCATAGGGACTATTGATCAAGAGAGTTGCGCCATCGACCGCTGCCGCGAGCACATCGTACTGGCCGAAGAAAGAAAACTGGTGCACGGCGATGAAGTTGGCACGTTGAATCAGATACGTGCTCTGAATCGGGCGCGGGCCAAAACGCAGGTGCGACACCGTCATCGCGCCTGATTTCTTTGAGTCGTAAACAAAATAGCCCTGGGCGTAGTTCGGAGTTTCTTCGCCGATGATCTTGATCGAGTTTTTGTTGGCACTGACTGTCCCATCCGCGCCTAAGCCCCAGAAGAGCGCGCGAACTTGATCGTCCGGCTCGGTGCTGAACGATTGATCGTACGTAATACTGGTGAACGTAACGTCGTCGTTAATTCCGATTGAGAAGTGGTTCTTCGGCTCAGGTTTGTTCAGTTCATCAAAGACAGCCTTGACCATTGCGGGTGTAAATTCTTTCGACGACAGCCCGTAACGTCCGCCAATTACACGTACGTTCCGGTTTGCCTCGGACAATGCAGTCACAACGTCCTGGTACAGCGGTTCGCCGGTGCTTCCCGGCTCTTTGGTGCGGTCGAGAACCGCGATCGCTTTTACTGAAGCAGGCAACGATTGGATGAAGTGCGAAACTGAAAACGGACGGTAAAGCCTGACTTTCAGTAGCCCTATCTTTTCACCACGCTCGCACAGCGTTCTAACTGTCTCTTCAGCGGTCTCACAGCCGGAGCCCATCATTACGAGCACGCGCTCGGCATTCGGATCTCCAACGAAGTCGAACAGTTTGTAACGCCGGCCAGTGAGCGCAGCGAACCGCTCCATCGTTTTCTCAACTATTGCCGGAGTTTTCAGATAGAAAGAGTTGGCGCGTTCGCGAGATTGAAAAAAGACATCCGGGTTCTGTGCGGTGCCTCGCATTACCGGACGATCGGGAGTTAACGCACGCGCACGATGCTGGCGCACCAGCTCCGGAACGATTAGACCGTTGATCTCTTCGTCCGCAAGCTTCGTGATCTTCATGACTTCATGCGAGGTGCGAAAGCCGTCGAAGATGTGAAGGAATGGAACACGTGCTTCCAATGTGCTCGCCTGCGAAATCAACGCGAAGTCCATCACTTCCTGAACCGAGTTCGCAAACAACATGGCCCAGCCGGTAGACCTTGCTGCCATCACATCGCTGTGATCGCCGAAGATCGAGAGGCCGTGAGTGGCTATGGTGCGAGCGGCGATGTGAAAGACCGTGCTGGTCAGTTCGCCGGCGATTTTGAACATGTTGGGGATCATCAGCAGCAGGCCCTGGCTGGCCGTGAAAGTTGTCGTCAGCGATCCTGACTGCAAACTTCCGTGGACCACGCCCGCGGCGCCGCCTTCTGATTGCATCTCGCGCACCAGCGGCCGCATACCCCAGATGTTCTTCTCACCAGCAGCCGACCAGGCATCCGACAATTCGCCCATGGCTGATGAAGGCGTGATCGGATAGATCGCGATCACTTCGTTGGTCTTGTATGCGACGTAAGCCGCGGCTTCGTTACCGTCTATGGTTACCCGTTGTGTCATTGAATGGGAATTCCTTCGCAGTTGTGATACTCCAAAGCGACTCTGTGCAAATCCGAGTCCACACGCCAGGAAGAAGAACCAAGCCACAAAAGCACCAAAGCACGGAATGAAATCAAAGCTGCAGCATCGATCTCATCCGTGCTTTATATGCTTCTTTGTGGCTCTACTTACCTCCTTATGCGGCCTATTTCACTTCCTTCGACCAACTACCTGCCTGATGGATCATGACGTGGCACCGACGAGCCGTCTGTGCCTCCGTGGATGTCGTTCCGCCAAGGTCGAACAACGACGAGGTCGGGATGGTCGTGGCGAAATGATTGCGCTATGTAGCAGTCCCAGCAAACCGGAGCATGTGATTCAAGCACGCTCCGAAGCTCTTCCAGTTTGACTTCATGCCAGGCCAGTAATTTGCCGTCAGCGCTAAGGAGGGCTGGCCTGTGGTCTACCCAATGAAGTTCTGGAAAAGCCTTTCTGCAATAGACGCAGTTTTTGTCGCGATACCATCGCATTAGCACGCCGCTAACTAGACATCCATCGGGCGCTACGTGCAGATCCATCAGACACTCCTGCCCGCACTGTTCTTTGATGGGCCAGCGCGAGCAGTCTTTAAGTCGAATGTCAGGGAGGCCCACCATTGAGGTTAACGACGCATGCAGCGCGTCAACCTCAACGATCGTGGGCCTATTTGTTTCCGGACAGGTAACGATGCGAGAGCCTCGAAACCTGGAGGAGGACCGAACAAGCCGGATGCCGAGCCAGAGAGCCGCAGCCAGTATTATGATGGCTATCAGTGAGCCTACTGCGGTGGTCATGTTTTAACTCCTTCCTCGACTTCAAACCGTTGCGTGTTCGGCTCGCTCCTCCTCGATTTGCTTAATCCTTGCACGAAGCCACTGCTTCACTTCTCGTTCGAGCTTTGCCTGGTTGTCCTGCAGCTCCAGATCCTCGATGGTCTCGCCATCAGAGTTTAAAGGAATGAAGTGGCAGGGTATGGGTTCAGTCCGATGATCTGGGCTGACAAAATCGAGCAAGTGGCATTCGTTGCACGGGTGAGCGCGATACGGGTAACCATAGTTAAGACAGGACAGGGAATCCTGAAAGATAGATTTGCTTTGCCAGGGCGTGCGAACTGATCGTCCGTAGCCGCCCTTTTCTACAAAGTCCAATTCTTCTTTAAGGAGTTCGAGAATATCGCGCTCATCCGTTGTCATGGCGGTCAACCTCCATTTCTTCCGGTCCTGATTTAACGCATGGTCTGCGTTCCGTCGACTTTGGCGGTTTGCATTCCCGCTAGCAGCCGGGGCAAAGGGTATGCCACTTAGAGCAGCGAGTATTTGTGAGAGGTTGAGAGTTTGCGCCGCTGGTTGTGAGTAACATTTCGCAGCGTATGCGGGAAAGTCCTCAACGGGCTTGCCCCGTGGAGTCTTGCGTCCGCCACTACCCACCAACTTAAAAAACCTGCTTGGATGCCACGGGCTTGTCCCGTGGAGCTTCACGCTTGCTGCTATTCAACCAACAAACAAAGAGGCCTGGATGCCACGGGCTTGTCCCGTGGAGTCTCACGTTCGCCGCTACAAAACACCAAAAAATCAGAACTCTGAGATGCCACGGGCTTGCCCCGTGGAGTCTCACGTTTGACGCTACATAGCTGCGAACGTGAAGCTCCACGGGACAAGCCCGTGGCATCCAGGCGCCAATTATTTCTAAGTTGGGTAGCGGCGAGCGTGAACCTCCACGGGACAAGCCCGTGGCATCCAAGCAGGTTTTTTAAGTTGGTGGGGTAGCTGCGAGCGTGAAACCTCCACGGGACAAGCCCGTGGCATCCAGGCAGTTTTTTAAGTTGGTGTGGTAGCGGCGAGCGTGAACCTCCACGGGACAAGCCCGTGGCATCCAGGCGCCAATTATTTCTAAGTTGGGTAGCGGCGAGCGTGAACCTCCACGGGACAAGCCCGTGGCATCCAAGCAGGTTTTTAAGTTGGTTGGGTAGCAGCAAGCGTGAAGCTCCACGGGGCAAGCCCGTGGCATCCCAGCAGTTTTTTAAGTTGGTTGGGTAGCAGCAAGCGTGAAACCGCCACGGGACAAGCGCGTGGCATCTTTATTGCCGGAAAGATCTCGCTACGGCTCGGAGGAGGTGCGAAGATGATGAAGATGCTTAGCGATGACGAGGCGCGCAGGCTGTTTCAGTTTGCGCGGGTGGTGCGACTGGGTTGCATCGTGAATGGTGCGCCTTACGTTGTCCCTATCAACTGCCACCTCGAAGATGATTATCTTTACAGTCACTCCCTGCCAGGGTTAAAAATTTCCGGTCTACGCGAAAATCCGCAAGCCTGCGTTCAAGTGGACGAGATCGAGAGCGACCTGCGCTGGCGCAGCGCCATCGCTTTTGGCAAATTCGAAGAAATCAAAAAACCGAATGAGCGTCACGATGTGCTAACAATGCTGCTCAAGAAGTTTCCGATGTTGACACCGGTGGAATCGGCAATTGCAGTTGATGGCGCGGCGGCGGAAGTGATCGTGTTCAAGATCAGGATTGAACGTCTGACCGGAGTCTCCGAAGGATAGCTACAAAAGTGCAGACAGAGAAAACTTTAGATTTCAAAGCGCATCGCGACGGCGACGTTGTGCTGCGCGACGGTTCGACCGTGCGTATTCGCGTGATGCGTCCGTCGGATGAGGCGGGCCTTTGCGCGTTGCTCAGTTCCCTTTCAGACGAGTCACGCTGGCTGCGGTTTTACTGTAATCAGAACAGTACCGCCATCGCCGCCGAAGCTCATCGCGAAGCCAACCTGGATCACGCATTTGGGCTCGTCGCGTGCAGTGGCGACGGCGAGCGTGTGGTTGGCCACGCGTTCTATGCCGCCGTTTCCGACAACCGCGCCGAAGTCGCCTTCACGATCGCGAATGATTTTCAGGGACGCGGACTCGGCAGCATCCTGCTGGGCCAGCTCGCGCAAGTCGCCTCCGCAAACGGAATCGAGATCTTCGAGGCTGAAGTCGTTGCTGCAAATCACGCGATGTTGCACGTGTTTCGGGCCTCAGGATTTCCCATCGAGGTGAACGCGAAAGCCGGACAGCTTCACGTAGTCTTTCCAACGTCCTTCAACGGCGAAGCTCGAAAGCAGTTCGAACGGCGCGAGTCGATAGCGGCGGTAAACGCGTTGAAGCTTTTCTTTGAACCGCGTGCCGTCGCGGTGATCGGAGCGTCGCGACAGCGTGGCACGATCGGCGGCGAAATCTTTCATAACCTGCTGAGCTTCGGATTCAAAGGTCCGGTTTATCCGGTCAATCCCACCGCGGGCGCGATCGAGAATGTTGAGTCGTACCCGTCGGTGGAAGAAATTCCAGGCCCGGTCGATCTCGCGGTAATTGTCGTACCGGCGGCAAAGGTAGTCGAAGTTGCAAGTGCCTGCGGACGAAAGGGTGTTAAGGCGCTGGTTGTCATCTCGGCGGGGTTTTCCGAAACCGGCGTGGAAGGAAAAGCGCGGCAAGCCGAACTGGTGAACGTGTGTCGCAGTGCGGGCATGAGACTGATTGGCCCAAACTGCATGGGCATTGCCAATACCAATCCGAACGTGTTGCTCGATGCGACGTTTGCTCCCGCAGCACCGCCGCGCGGACGAGTCGGTTTCTCGTCGCAGAGTGGCGCACTGGGACTGGCCATCATGGAGTTTGCAAACTCACTCGGGTTGGGTATCTCAACTTTTGTTTCCGTCGGGAATAAAGCGGACATTTCCGGCAACGATCTGCTGCGCTACTGGGAGTCGGATGACGACACCGATGTGATTCTTCTCTATCTCGAGTCGTTCGGAAACCCCAAGAAGTTTTCGGAGATTGCGCGTCGCGTCGGCCACCGTAAACCAATCGTTGTGGTGAAGAGTGGGCGTTCGGCGGCCGGCGCACGCGCAACGTCTTCGCATACGGGCGCGCTAATCGCCGCCTCTGACGTCACTGTCGATGCACTGTTTCGACAAGCGGGCGTGGTGCGCACAGACACGCTTGCGGAGTTGTTTGATGTCGCTTCGCTGCTCGCAAATCAACCGCTCCCGAAGGGACGTCGCGTCGGAATCATAACAAACGCCGGCGGGCCTGCGATTCTCTGCGCTGATGCCTGTGAAGCTCGCGGACTCGAAGTTCCGGTGCTATCGGATAGCAGCCAGGCCAGGCTGCGTGAATTTCTGCCTGCCGGCGCTAGCGTCGGGAATCCTGTGGACATGATCGCCTCCGCGCCTGCCGAGCACTACCGTCAAGCAATCGAGATCGTCGGCAACGACGAGAACGTTGACTCGCTAATAGTCATTTTTACACCGCCACTCGTAACGCGCGCTGACGACGTTGCCCGCTCGATTGTCGAAGCTCTGGAACACATCGACAAAGACAAACCGGTGCTGAGCGTCTTCCTTTCCGCACACGACGCGCCAAAAGAACTGCACGCGGCGCAAGTTCACATACCTTCGTATTCCTTTCCGGAAACTGCGGCGATCGCCCTGGCCCGCGCCACGCGTTATCGCCAGTGGCGCGATCGACGCGAAACTTATCCAGCCAGATTTGAAAATATCCGAACGGATGAAGCAGCGTCGGTTGTTGCAGCAGCTTTGGCTCGTGGAGAAGGGTGGTTGACGCCTGCCGAGGTTGCACAGATCTGTTCGTGCTATGGCTTGCCCTTGATCGAGCAAAGAGTTGTGTCGAGTGTTGCTGAAGCCGCCGCCGCTGCTGCCGAACTCGGCGGAGAGATCGCGCTGAAGGCTATTGCTCCCGGGCTCGTTCACAAAACTGAAGCCGGTGCAGTGCGACTTCATCTCGACGGTCCGGACGCGGTCCGTGAGGCGGCCGCGGAGATGAGTGAACGGCTGAATCCGACTGGCTTTGTGGTCCAACAGATGGCCCCGCGCGGAGTCGAGATGCTGGTCGGAGTCGTGCACGATCCGCAGTTTGGTCCAGTGGTGGCCTGCGGCGCCGGCGGGGTTCAGGTGGAACTGCTGAAAGATGTTTCCGTGCGACTCACTCCGCTTTCGAACGAAGACGCGTCGGAGATGATTCGCGAACTGAAGACTTATCCGTTGCTCAACGGTTTTCGCGGCAGTGTTCCCGGCGATGTTGCAGCGCTGGAGGATGGACTTTTGCGCGTGAGCGCGATGGTTGAAGATCTCCCGCAGATCGCGGAGCTCGACTGCAATCCATTCGTGGTCCACGAAACCGGCGCAACCATACTGGACGCCCGCATTCGCGTGACGACCGTTGAACCACGACCGTTAGTCGGCGTGCGTCGCTGAATTATGGTGATCTCATGGAGGATCGAATAAAGCAACTTGATCGTTCGATCGTCGCTGACAATACTCTTGGTCCAGCACTGTTCGAACAATTGCGAACGGCCCAGCATGAGCTCGGGCTACTGCAGGGTGACCGCGCCACCTGCCCTTTTCTGCGACCTCATATCCTTCCTCGCGCTCAATATGAAACTGTAAAGCACGCAGCCGAAACGCTGGCTCGAGCTTGTGAGAAGATCGCACTGGCGGCTCTTGGCGACGACGTGTTGTTGGCGCTCCTCAATGTGACGGCAGCCGAGGAGGAGGTCGCGCGTATTGAGCCGCGCTATTCACGACTATGTGTCAGCAGCCGGCTCGACGCTCTTATGAGCGAGCAGGGCTTTCAGTTTCTGGAGTACAACGCAGAAACACCGGCGGGTGTCGGCGATCAGATGCAACTGGAGAAAGTTCTGTTTCGGATACCGGCACTGCAACAGTTTCTCGAAACCAATTCTCACTGGTTGCCGCGGCCGCACAGGGCGCTACTGGCTTCGCTGCTAAAAGCGTATCGAGAATGGGGCGGCGAAGAGGACAATCCGCGCATTGCCATCATCGACTGGAAGGGAGTGCCAACCAGTAGTGAATTTCGCATCCTGAAAGACTATTTTGTCGACCAGGGATACCCTGCGCTCATCGCCGATCCACACGATCTCGAATACAACGGCGACTACTTGTCCGTAGACGGACTTCGGGTAGACATCGTTTACAAGCGAGTCGTCATTCACGAATTTCTTAACCGCTTTGGCTTGGACCATCCGCTGGTTCGCGCCTACCGCGATGGTCGTGTGTGCATGGCCAACTCGTTTCGCACCAAGCTCGTACACAAGAAATCGACGTTCGCAGCGCTTTCGGATCCCGTTTACGCGCACTTGTTCGACTCTGATGAGATCGAGGCGATTCAAAAACACATTCCCTGGACCCGTTACGTCATACCTTCGCGAACAGTTTTTCACGGTTCAGAGTTCGACCTGGCGATGTTGATTTTGGAGGAGCAGGAACGGTTTGTTCTCAAACCTAACGACGATTATGGCGGCCATGGTGTCTTGCTGGGTTGGGAGAGCAGCAGGCGGGAGTGGCAGGATGCAGTCAAAGCTGCGTTACACAAGCCTTACGTGGTCCAGGAACGAGTGGTAGTGGAGAAGACAAACATTCCGGCGTATACCGATCGAGTTTATCTCGATGAATTGTTCGTCGACTACAATCCGTTTCTGTTTCAGAACGAAGCGGAAGGAGCGTTGATTCGTTTGTCGGCATCTTCACTGTTGAATATAACTTCCGGTGGAGGAGAAACGGCGTTGCTAGTGTTGGAAGAATGAGTTGGGAGAGCGGGGGCAAGCCCCTCTTCCTAACTTGTTCTTTTTTCGTGGACGCCCTTGGGAATGAACAAGGCAGGGAGAGCGGGGGCAAGCCCCTCTTTCTGACTTGTTCTTTTTTCGTGGACGCCCTTGGGAAGAACAAGGCAGGGAGAGCGGGGGCAAGCCCCTCTTCCTAACTTGTTCTTTTTTCGTGGACGCCCTTGGGAAGAACAAGTCAGGAAGAGGGGCTTGCCCTCGCTCTTGCCGGCTAATCGCGCAAAGTCCGGCTCTGCAGTACCGTACCCGCGACAGCCAACGTCGCCAGTGCACGGGGCGATTCATATTTGAGACTCTTCGCTAATTCCTGCGCCCTGATAAAGTCTTCCCTGGCAAGTCTGCGACTCAGGGACGTGAGATCAAACCCGGTCACGTCGAGTTCCACACTCTTGAGACCACTCGTAGTCATTAGCACTGCTCGCAGCACGATCTCTTCGCCACTAAACTCCTCGACATTATCGGCAGCCCGGAAGCCCTCTGCTGCGACTTCCCAGGAACGAATCCGATCGGCTTGCAAAAACGCGTAAGCAATTCCAAACATGACGCTCACACGATGTGGGTCATCGGTGTCGATGCGCCGCGCCTCAGCCAGCGCCTGCTCGAGTACTTCCGACGCACGTGTTTGACTGTTACGCATCAATAGCCGCGCAATCTGGGTGTATGCCCAGCTTCTCTGAACGTGGCTCAAGGCGCCGGCGCCGGCGAAGCGCTCGGCTGCTGGTATGTCCTTTTTGGAAATAGCAATACGGAGCAGGCAGATAGTGACGTATGAACGAGTCATCTCGCGGCGGTTGCGATTTTCAATCTTGTCGACTACGTCCAACGCGCGCACATCGCCCTCTGACGCCAGTATCGCTGCCACGTCGCCAAAGATTTCATCGCGGACTCGTTCGTCCTTCGCTCTTCCGGCGCGTTCATACATCTGGTCCAGAGTCGTGCCGGGTTTTGTTTCAGTGATACCTTGCGTCAACAGGAAATCACCGTCCTCGACGAAGACGTCGGACGCACTCTCATTTAACACAACCAACTGAGACTTGAGCGCCACCGCAGTTTCCGGCGCGTACTGCTCGAACAACGGCAACAACCGCTTGATTACGAAATGTCTGCCTGCGCGGCCGGCAGATGTCTTGTCTTGATCGACAGGCGGAGAAGGCCGGAGCAAAATGTTTCCCGCTACCCGGAAGAACGCATTCCGAAGAGTCGCGTCCAGCACCGGCGGTTGTATTGAATCGAGGCTAGGCATCCAGCGAACGGTACCTTCAGCAGTGTACGTGACATAAAACCCCGGCGTGAACGCGTATGAAGACAAGCCCGATACGGTGTTCGCATCCGAGAACGGATTAGCATCCGCGGCTGCAAGCATCGCCCCAAACTGTCTATCTGCTAATTCAGGTTTGACCAAACGGAGCCGGGAGAGAAAGCCAATCGCTTTTTCATTCACGCGGTTTAAGACTGGAACTGCCAGTTCGAAAGCTCGTTCCGGCTGTTTGTCATCGAGGAGCCGGTGGGCCAGGGTAAGTCGTTTTGACGTTTCATCAGAACTGGACCAGCTATCGTTCTCCTCGTCTGAGGTTGCATCCCTTTTCTTTGATTCCTCGAGCCTGCCCAGGAACTCGTCTGCAAGAGCGCGGTCGCGGCGTGCGACAAGGTTGAGAACCTCTGAGCGCAGATCACTGCTACTGCCGCTTCGCAGCACGATGACCATGGCCGGTGAGAGTGCTTTGGACTTAGACGGCGCGGGGGAATCTTCAGCGTCTGCTGCTTCGGCGGCGTCCCAGGCGCGACGAAAGAGATTACGCGCGAGAATTTTATCGGATTCCCAAAGAGCGTCCGCGGCTCGAGCAAGCACGCGCGGACGGAGTTTCATTTCCTTGAAACTGCGCGCCTCGTCACTAAGCGTGGTAATGAGTGAAATTGCGAACGTTCGCCGCTGGGCTGCGATAGCATCGGCGTCAAGAACCTCTTCCGATCTTTTTTGTGGCTGTACTTGTGTTGACCCCTGGGACAGACTCAAGCAGACGAAAAGAATAACGATCAGCAAACGCTTCGTTTTATGTGCCTTTTTGTGGCTTTGCTCAACCTTCGTATGCAAGATCGTCATACTCTTCGCTACAGACCTCGCAGCGAAAAGGATTGTCCAGCCCGGAAACTAACGCCTCCGTATAAAACTCGTAAGCGTCTTCGTTGACGTAAAGCTCTCGGGCGCACATCCCACAGCGGACTTCATGCTGATTGTCGTCGGTCATCGTTGATCCCGCCGGGATCAATGCCGGTTGATTTTGATCTGTATAAGAGCGAAGTGTTGACATAGTTCCCTCCTAGTTTCCGTTGCCGTTATTGTGATTTCGCGGAAAGGATCTTTTATTGCGCACGATCTCAACTGAACAGTGGGCGCGTGCGGCAACAGCGCCTGCAACGCTGCCAAGAAGAAACCGTTCCAGGCGATTGCTCAGACCCGTGGCGCCGAGGAAGATGCAGTCGGCTCGCCATTCTTCCGCAAACTCGATGAGCACCTTTTTGGGATCGCCGGCCTTGACGACTGCGTCAGCGCGAAGGCCTTTTGCCCTGAGAAGCTGTACCGACTTCTCCGCGAGCTGTCGCGAGCTCCCCATCTCTTCCCGGTTGCAATCGTCAACAAAGCTGCCGACCATCGGCACCAACTCTCCTGCGACCGTTGGTTCGAGCTCGTGATACACCGCTACGACGCGCACCTCACTCTTTTCAGGCCACTTCCGCATCGCGACTTGCTCGACAGCAAGATTTGCGTTGTCCGATCCATCGATACCAACTATCAGCCGAACCGGAAAATCGGGCTCGTCAAGCTTCCCGCGCGCAATCCGAACTGAGCAGCCGGCCTCATTGAGCAGCCACTGCGAAATGCTACCCAGAAACAATCGCCCCAATGCCGATCGCCCATGTGAACCAACCAGGATCAGATCAGCGTTGAATTCTTTCGCCTTGGAAAACAGTTCAAACGTCGGTGAGCCCCAGGCAGCTTCGTGATTGACCTTCCACTTTGGAAAATTTGCTCGAAATCTCTCGGCCGCTTTTGCAGCCAACTTACCGGCATCGATGACGACTCGAGACGCCGCCATGTATTTGCGCTCCAGGCCGAGCGGGCCTTTTGCGGTCGCTGCCATCTCCACAATCTCGCAAGCGGAAGGTGGCGGTGGCGGCAGCCAAACTTCGGCGACCGTCATAACTAGCGCCTCGCCATCCGCAGGTAAGCCTGCATGTGTCAGATCATCAAGAGCTGAGTCAGCGGACTCAGAGCCGTCGTAAGCAATCAGTAATCTCATAGTCCCCTCCCGTCGGATTGACCCACTTTTGCGAAGTGGCAAGCCTCGTACCCGGAGGAAACGGGCAGTTAAAGCGACTTCCAGTGAAAATAATGAGTAAAAGTCCGCACCGGGCAACAAAACTGCGCACTCTTCACGCCAGTAACCGGCTTGCAATGATGCCTGCCAGGTAGGAGAGTGAGGCGGCAATTGCGCCTACGAGAAGTGTTGTCGATCCCGATTGCCACCACGTCGAAGTCGACCATCTGCTCTTGATCGAGCCGATGGCGAAGAAAACAATGCCTGTCAGGATGACGGAAAGCGGGAGCGAGTGGGCGCTACCAAATAAGTAAGGCAAGAGTGGCACTAACCCGCAAATCAGAAAGGCCGTAAACGTGCAGAGTGCTGCGATCCACGGTGAACGGACCTCGTGAGGTAGACCATACTCGTCGGAGAGCATCGTTTGCACCCAGCGTTCACGATCAGCGGTAATAAGTTCAACGATTCGACGAAGTTCCTCCCCTTCGAATCCTTTGAGTTCGAAGATCTGCCTGACTTCTTCGCGCTCACCCTCGGGATCCAGGTCGATGTGACGATTCTCGATGGCCCGCAAGCGACGCCAATCGTCATCCTCCGATTTTGTCCCCAGATAATTGCTCGCCGCCATTGAGAATCCATCTGCAAACAGATTTGCAAACCCGAGTGCCAGGATTATCCAGCTCGAAAGTTGCGCCCCGGCAACTCCCGTCACCACCGCGAGCGTCGTCACTGCTCCATCGATACCACCATAGATCCAGTCGCGAAGATAGTTATGCTTTGGACCACCCTCCAGGCGTTTGCGAATAGCATCGGGTGAATGCTCGTGTTCCATCGTCTGCAGAAACGGGCAAGGGTCGTGCCCTTGGTGAAACCAATGACAAGCACTGAATGAATGCACTTCGACGGTGAGTTTCCACGCACTTTCTGCGGAACTTTCCCCATAAGGCGGACTGCTAACGCTGGGGCTTAGAGGATCGCTTCAGCGGGGCGTCGCTGTTTGTCCCATGGATCGTTGAAGTAAGGATCCTGCAAGTGATTGTGATGATCGAGCGTTGAGAGTTCGCGAATTGCAGGCAGGTCACTTCGCTCAAATTCTGTGGCCGGTCCATTGAAGACAATTCTTCCATCTTCAAGCACGATCACTCTCATTTTGGGTAACTTTGTTGACGGCGCTTCTGTTATTACGATCTCGCCGCTTGCGACACGATCGGCCCGGAAGTTCGACAGATAACTGATCTCGTGGATCTTCTTTGTGACGTACAGCGAAGAGATTTGATTGACATCACGCGCCCGGATGATGAGATCCAACACCTTCACCGCCGCCAGCGGATCAAGACTCATCGTCGGCTCGTCAAACAGCATAATTCGTGGCCAGCCAATTAATGCACGGGCGATTTCAAGCCGCCGTTTCATTCCCCCCGAAAGCTCCTCCGGAAACTTGTTTTCCTCGCCTTCGAGACCGACAAACCGCAACACCTCAGTCACCGCTCTATCAATCTCTTCCTCAGACCAGCCATGCTCTTCCAACCGGTAGGCGGCGTTTTCATAAACCGGGAGTCCGGTGAAGAGTGAATCCTCCTGAAATACCATTCCCATTAACCCGCCACGCAGGACAATCAGCTCTTCTTCGTTCAGCTTCTCGATCTTTTTGCCCTCGATGAAGATGCCGCCAGAGTCTGGTTTCAGGAGGCCCATTGCCAGGCGCAGCAGCACCGATTTGCCGGAACCTGACACACCCGTCACGAGGATCATTTCGCCATGATCAAGCGCGAAGCTGATGTCGCTCAGCACGAGATTATTGTCGAAGCCAAGAGAAACGTTTTGAAACTCGATTGCGGGCGGTTGAGCATCAGTGTGTGCGTTCATGGCTCTTGCTCGTGCAACGACCATGCCATTTATTCGGCGATGAAACTCTTATCCACCTTTGCGCCTGCGCGGAAAATTCACCTCAACACTGCGAAATACCGCGCAACTTAAACTCACCTTCTCTGCAAAAAGGCCCGCAAATCAAATGGTACAGGTCCTGCGACAGAGTCAATTGAGATCACCAGAGGAGGGTCTTATGAAAATACTATTAGCTGTTGATGGCTCACCTTGCAGTGATGCCGCGATCGAAGAGGTAGCCCGGCGCCCCTGGCCTGAGGGCTCATCAGTTAAGGTACTTACCGCGTTCGAGCTTCCTTTGGCGCCCACCGCTGAAACCTGGGCACTGCCCTTAAACTATTTCGAGGAAATGGATATAGCACTGCGAAAGCAAGCGCAAAATGTCGTCGACGATGCGATAGAAAAGCTCAAAGCCAGGTTGCCTAAATCCATCTCACTCGATGGCGCTTTGCTGCCTGGTCCACCACGAACGGTGATTCTGGATGAAGCGGAAAGCTGGGGCGCCGACCTCATAGTTGTCGGCTCGCACGGTTACCGCGCCTGGGAACGATTTCTCTTGGGTTCCGTGTCTCAGGCTGTCGTTTCTCACGCCAAGTGTTCGGTGGAAGTTGTTCGCTGTCCGCAGCCGGTAGCTGCGTGACCCTTTTACGGATTCTTGGCGCGCGCATATAATCACGGCAGTCCCCTAAGATGCCGGCCAAGACTACAAACGAACAAATACTCGTCGTCGATGACGACGAAGCCATCCGCTGGACGCTGCGAGAAGCTCTGCAGAGTTGGGGATTTGCCCCGGTTGAAGCGGGTTCGGTTGCGGAAGCTTTAAAGCGCTTCAAGACAGATCTGCCCGCCGTGGCTCTGCTCGATATCGATCTGCCCGATGGCTCCGGGCTCGACGTTTTGCGCGAGATCAAGCGTGAACATCCCGACGCGATCGCGATCATGATCACGGGCAATGTTCAGATCGATAACACCATCTCGGCTCTCCGCGGCGGCGCTTACGACTTCATCGGAAAACCCATCAACCTGGAAGAACTACGCGTCACGATCCGTAATGCGACTGAAGCCAGGCACCTGCGACGCGAAGTCGAACAAGTAAGAAAAGAACGAGCGAGAGAGTTTAATTTCCGGCAGATCGTGGGCGAGTCCCCCGCGATGAAGAAAATGCTCGGGCTCGCAGCAAAAGTCGCGGAAAGCGAAGTCTCGTCCGTGCTGCTCCAGGGTGAATCGGGAACCGGCAAAGACCTCGTCGCGAAGGCGATTCACTACGGGTCGCAACGATCGGAACGGCCGTTTGTCGCGATCAACTGCGCTGCACTGCCGGCGACCCTGATCGAGTCGGAGCTTTTCGGTTACGAAAAGGGCGCGTTCACCGATGCGAAAGCGCGCAAGGAAGGTTTGTTCGAGCAGGCCGAAGGCGGCACACTGCTGCTGGATGAAATCGGCGAGCTGGAACTCTCGCTGCAAGCCAAACTCCTGCGCGTTTTGGAAGAAGGCGCTTTTCGCCGGGTGGGTGGCTTGAAAGATATTCCGCTCGACGTACGTGTGCTGGCCGCCTCCAACCGCGACCTCAAAACGGAAAGCGAAGCCGGACGTTTTCGACTCGACCTTTATTACCGTCTCTCAATTATCCAGATCGACATCCCGCCACTTCGCGAACGCGGTGACGACGTCCTGTTGTTGTCTCAACACTACATCGACACGATCGGCGCCCGCCTCAAGCGCAGTAAGAAGATCACGGGCCTGTCACCTGAAGCCGCCGAAGTGTTCAGGAAATATAAATGGCCGGGCAATGTCCGCGAACTGCGCAACGTTATCGAGCGTGCGTTGATCCTCGAAGACAACGATCAAATCACTACCGAATACCTGCCGGGCGGATTGCTGGAAGCGCCGCGACTCGACCACACCGCGAGTCCTGCTGCAGCTACCCAGTTTCTTTTACCGAACGAAGGAATCTCACTCGACCAGGCGGAACTCTCGTTTGTCAGGCAAGCCATCGAGCGCAGTGGCGGCAATCAAACCCGTGCCGCCGAGCTACTCGGCATTTCGCGCGATCAGCTAAGATATCGGCTTAAGAAACTCGAAGACGCTCAAGTCACCACCGCTGACGCCGAAACGTAATGCCATGACGGCCATCGATCAAACATCAGTCGACACTCAACTACAACGCTCGCAAAAAGAACTTGCAGACATCAAGTTTGCACTCGACGAATCCGCCATCGTCGCCATCACCGATCAACGCGGGATCATCAGCTACGTTAACGACAAGTTTTGTGAGATCTCAAAATACTCGCGCGAAGAGCTGCTGGGCCAGGATCACCGCATTATCAACTCCGGCTATCATCCGAAGGAGTTCATCAGGAATCTCTGGACCACGATCGCCAGCGGCAAAGTGTGGCGCGGTGAGATTAAGAACCGTGCCAAGGATGGCAGCTATTACTGGGTTGATACGACGATCGTTCCGTTTCTAAACGAAGAAGGAAAACCCTACCAGTACGTTGCGATCCGCAGCGACATAACTGAACGCAAACGCGGCGAGGAACGGATACGGCAACAGGCTGCGCTGCTGGACCAGGCGCAGGATGCGATCCTCGTGCGCGACCTCGAGCAGAACATTCTGTTCTGGAATAAAGGGGCCGAGAAGATTTACGGTTGGGCTGCGGTTGAGGCCGTGGGCAGGAACGTTAAGGACTTACTTTACAAGGAATCGTCAGCGCAGTTTGAAGAGGCTGGACGTGCTGTGCTCCGAAACGGAGAGTGGCAGGGTGAAATTCGTCAGAGTCGTCGCGATGGCGCAGAAATTACGGTTGAGAGTCGCTGGACGTTGGTACGAGATGAACAAGGTCAGCCCAACTCCATCCTCGTGATCAATACCGACATCACCGAGAAAAAACGAATGGAGTCGCAGTTTTTGCGCGCGCAGCGAATGGAATCGATTGGCACACTTGCCGGCGGAATCGCGCATGACCTCAACAATGTTCTGTCGCCGATCCTGATGGCGGTTGACATGTTGCAGTTGAAAGCGACTGACGAACCGAGTCGCAAGTGGCTCGATGTCTTGCGCACGAACGCCGAGCGCGGTGGAAACATGGTGCGGCAGGTGTTGTCGTTTGCGCGAGGTGTCGAAGGTGAACGAGTGACTTTGCAGCCGAAGCACCTGATCAAAGAGATTGTGAAGATTCTGCGTGAAACGCTGCCGAAGTCGATCGAGATCAACTTTCAGATTCCCAGCGACCTTTGGATCATTTCAGCCGACGCCACTCAGATACACCAGGTGCTGATGAACCTCTGCGTCAATGCCCGCGACGCGATGCCGGAAGGCGGGTCGATTTCGATTAAAGCTGAGAATGCGTTTGTGGACGAAAATTACGCGCGCATGCATCTGGAAGCTAAGCCGGGGCGCTTCGTGATGATCAGTGTGGCGGATACGGGTCCCGGGATGTCGGCGGAGATTCAAAGCCGGATCTTCGAACCGTTTTTCACTACGAAAGAGATGACGAAAGGGACGGGGCTTGGACTTTCAACGGCGTTGACGATCGTGAAGAGTCATGGCGGATTTATCAACGTGTATAGTGAGTTGCATAAAGGGAGCCAGTTTACGTTGTACCTGCCTGCTGTTGATACGCCGGGGTCGGTTGATGCCGCGGTGTTGCAAACGGATCTTCCGCTCGGAAACGGGGAGTTGATTTTGGTGGTGGATGACGAGGAGTCGATTCGCGAGATCACGCGTGGGACGCTTGAGACGTTTGGATATAACGTTTTGACGGCAAGTGACGGCACCGAGGCGCTCGCGCTGTATGCTGACAAGAAAAACGAAATCGCGGTGGTGCTGACGGACATGGTGATGCCGTTCATGGATGGGCCCGCGACGATCCGCGCGTTGCAGAGAATGAATCCGAAGGTGCGCATTATCGCGGCGAGTGGTCTCGGCGCCGGACAACACGCCGGCGAGGGTACGTTGGAAAGTGTCTCCGTTTTCCTGAACAAGCCGTACACGGCGGAGAAATTGTTGAAGACGTTGGCGCAGGTTTTGAAGGATTGATCCGCTGCCGCCCGCTCCGCGGGCTCCGTCCGCTATTTTTTGAGCTGACCTGGGGCTCACGCCCCAGGCTTTATTCTGCCGCCCGCTCCGCGGGCTCAGCGCCCGGTCATTCGTCCCAAAGCGACCGCGGGCTCAGCCCCCCGTCATTCGTCCCAAAGAGACCGCGGGCTCAGCGCGTGGCTTTGCACAAAAAGTCATTTTGGCGCTCTCTGCTTCGGCTTCGCCGCCCGATGTGAGGCAAGGCTCTGCCTTGCCGTCAGGTTTTTAAAATAATGTTCGGGGCTAAGCCCCCGGTTCGGGCTTGGCCCATAAGTCCTTAGGGCAGAGCCCGAACCGAGGGCATAGCCCACTACTACGAGGGGGGCTAACGGCAAGGCATAGCCTTGCCTCACATCCGGCGGCGAAGCCGAAGCGAAGCGCGCCCAATGACTTTTTGTGCAAGGCCGCTTGCACCCGCTCTTCGGACTCACCTACCAGCGGGGGCAAGCCCCTCTTTCTGACTTGTTCTATTTTATGGGCCGAGTTCTACCAAGGGACTTGCCTTTTTTAAGTAACACTCGTTACACTCCAGCGCATGTTACGTAAGGCTGATCGCAGACCTTCAAAGCCCGAGTGGATTTTGCTGGTTCACCTGTTGCCGCCCAAGCCGACTAACCTGCGGGTGCGGATATGGCGCAAACTGCAAAAACTCGGCGCGGTCGCAATCAAAAACTCCATCTACGTCCTACCCGCAACCGAAAAATCTCACGAAGACTTTCAATGGCTTAAACAGGAGATCGAGTCAGCCGGCGGCGAAGCTTCTGTCTTCAAGGCCGCTTCTGTCGAGGGCACGACAGATCAGGAGATCATCAACGTATTCCGTAAAGCGCGTGACGACGAGTTTGCTGCAATTGCCGCAGAATTCGACGGCCTAACCGGCGCCATCCGAGAACAGTCTCGCGGCAAGCATTTGTCCGCGGGCAGACTCTCGGCGCACGAGAGTGAGATCGACAAGTTACACGCCGAGTTGGAGCGCATCGCGGGCAACGACTTCTTTGCCGCAACAGGACGTGCAGCCGCCTTCGCTGCTTACGACCGGTGTCAAAAGGAACTGAGAGCAGCCCAGGGTCCGAAACCAAAACCGCGCTCTCCCCAAACAGACGGCGGAAAGCTCGACGTTGCCAGGTATCAAGGTCAACGTTGGGTCACCCGCCGCAATCTCCACATCGACCGCCTCGCTTCCGCCTGGCTAATCAAACAGTTCATCGATAAACGTCCGCGCTTTTACTTCGTCGCAGACGGCGAAACGATCGACGGCGCTATTCCCTTCGACATGTTTGGAGCCGAGTTCACTCACCACGGAGAAGACTGCACTTTCGAAACGATGCTGAAGCGCTTCGGACTCGGCGATAACCAGGGGCTGCGCGAGATCGCCGAGATCGTTCACGACATCGATCTAAAAGACGACAAGTTTCACCGTCTCGAGGCTGCGGGACTGAACGCGATTATCGACGGACTCAGCAAGGTGCTACGAGACGATCGCAAGTTACTACAACAGACCGGCGTCGTCTTTGATGGTCTCCATGCACTGCTGAGCAACGATCGCAAGTCGAAACGAAATGCAAAGCGCTCAAAAAAGTAACGCGCCGGCGCGAGACAACGATGCCGAAATGCCTTCGTGGCGAGAGGTAGTTCTGTACTTCCTCACTCTTGGCTTCATCAACATCGGTGGTCCAGTAGCGCAGATCACGATGATGTACAACCACATGGTGGAACGACGTCACTGGCTCTCAGACGATCGGTTCGTGAGAATCATGGCCTTCTGTCACATGCTGCCTGGCCCGGAGGCATTGCAGTTGGCCATTTACGTTGGCTACCTGAAAAAGAAGTTAATCGGAGGAATCCTCGCGGGTCTGACGTTCGTCCTG
This sequence comes from Pyrinomonadaceae bacterium, assembly GCA_036379695.1. Lineage (GTDB taxonomy): Bacteria > Acidobacteriota > Blastocatellia > Pyrinomonadales > Pyrinomonadaceae > PSRF01. Next base: position 23,113 of record DASVGE010000090.1, read on the forward strand.
CCCGGCGCGTTCATCATGATCGTGTTGAGCTGGATGTACGTTGCTTACAGCGGTCTCCCGCAGGTACACAACGTTCTCTACATTTTGAAACCCGCCGTACTCGGCATCATCGCCGCCGGCATTCTCAAACTCGGGCGCGCATCGATTAGAAGTCCTTTTCTAGCGTTGCTGCTGATTGCCGCGTTTGTCGGACTCAGGTTCATTGGCATTAATTTCCTTTTGCTCCTGCTGCTAGCCGGACTTCTGAATTTCAATGTCGTGGAAGGTTGGCCCAGGCTATGGAAATCAGGAGCCTCGCTGCCGGCCATCGGTGTCTTTATTTCGTTTCTTCCGTTTGCGAACTCGCGCTGGTTTCAGATGAGCTGGTTGTTTCTGAAGACCGGCCTCTTCAGTTTTGGCGGCGCTTACGCCTCGGTTGCGATTCTGCAGCACGGCGCGGTTGAACAGTATCACTGGTTGACGACGAGCCAGTTGCTCGACGGCGTCGCGCTGAGTGTTGCGACACCTGGGCCATTCATGTTGTTTTCCACCTTCGTCGGTTTTCTCGCCGGCGGAGTGAGAGGCGCGCTCATCGCCACTTTCTTTGTTTTCCTGCCCTCGTTTGTGTTTGTGCTGGCGGGCGCACGCTACGACGAGAAGGTTCGCGACAACCGCTTTATCCAGGCTTTCCTTTTGGGCGCCAGCGCCGCCGTCGTCGGTGTGATCGTCGTCGTATCACTCGAACTCCTACCAGCCGCATTGTTGGATGTACCAACTGTCGTCATTTCCTTGATCGCTTTTCTGGTCATCACGGTATTGAAGGTTGACGTAGCCAAGGTTGCACTGGGAGCGATCACCGGCGGCGTCTTGTTCGCGATAGCGAAAGGATGGTGGCCGAGTTCATGAGTTGAGCCAGTCGAGACGCTGCCCGGCGATTGTCTTGACGATTTTTGTAGATGAGAGGCTTTTGCCTCTCAGTCAGAGCGTCGCGCTTGGAGGAGGTCACCGTCCGGGCTGATCTGCATGCAAATACTGCCATTGATTTTGAACGATAACGTCACCCATCCGCTACCGCGGACTTTGATTAACGGAGGTTACAACTATGGAAGGCTTGCTTCGAGACATTCGCTACTCTGCTCGTTCGCTACGCAAACGGCCCGCATTTTCACTGCTCGTGGTGTTGGTATTGGCACTGGCCATCGGCGCCAGTAGTTCGATATTCAGTATCGTGAACGCAGTGATCCTGAAGCCGTTGTCTTTCAAGCAGCCGGATCAGTTGGTTTGGATTTGGGCCACACGCACAACCGTCAGTCGCGCGTTCTTCTCGATTCCGAATTTCATCGACACACGTGACCAAAACCAGACGCTCGCCGAAGTTGCCCCGTTCGCGATTTGGCCTGCGAACCTGACCGGACAAGCCGAAGCCGAACGCTTGCAGGGGGTGCGAATCTCAGCTAACGCGATGCAGATGCTGGGTGTCGAAGCTGCCGCAGGGCGCGCGCTCGCGCCTGACGACGACAACCCCAACAACACTCGCGTCGTCATGCTGAGCTATGGTTTGTGGCAAAGACGGTTCGGCGGAACCAACGACGTGCTCGGTAAACCGCTGACGCTCAATGGTGACCCGTACACCGTAGTCGGGATCCTGCCGCCGCGCTTTGTTATTCCGAATGCCGAGATCGAGGTCATGGTTCCGTTAAGGATGGATCAGGATCCGCGTCGAAACGAACGAGGCTCAAATTTTCTGCGAGTAGTCGCACGGCTCAAACCCGGTGTTACTCCGGCTCAGGCCGAAGCCGATCTTGGCGCGATTAGCAATCGTCTACGCGAGCTTTATCCCAATGAGAACGGGAACATCACGTCGCCTCGTGTGTTGAAGTTGCAAGATGAGGTCGTGGGTGGTTATCGCGAAGGACTGTGGTTGATCCTCGCGGCAGTGGTCGTGGTGTTGCTGATTGCCTGTGCAAACCTCGCCAGTTTTCAGCTCGCCCGGGCAGCGTTACGCCATAAGGAGATGGCGATTCGTGCCGCACTGGGAGCGAAGCGCAAGGTGCTGATGCGGCAGGTTCTAACCGAAAGCATGTTGCTCGCGATTGTTGGTGGGGGATTAGGGTTGTTGCTCTCCTTCTGGGCCAAGGATCTATTACTGGCGGTGAGCCCGGCGGATTTTCCGCGCGCCGCGGCGGTGAGTATCGATGGTCGTGTACTTCTCTTCTCGCTGCTCGTCACCTTGTTTGCGGGACTCGCACTGGGTCTCGCGCCGGCTATTCGACACACGCGGACCGATCTCAACTCTGAACTGAAGGATGGTGGGCGCGATGCTATCGGTGAAACCCGCAATCGTGTTCGCAGTTTGTTTATTGTGACTGAGATTGCTCTTTCGTTGATGCTGCTGGTAGCCGCCGGCTTGCTGCTAAAAAGTTTCAGCCAACTGCGCGGAGTGAACCCGGGCTTTGACGCCAACCGTGTGCTGGCCGTGCGTTTGTCTTTACCCGCGGCGCGATACGCGAACGGCGCCTCGGTGAAGACGTTCTACGACAAGATCGCACCGCGTATTGCTGGATTACCCGGAGTAGAAGGTGTGAGCGCAGCCAGCGCTTTGCCTCTCAGTGGATTGATCGCGCGGACCACCTTCACGATAGCGGGCCGTGCGCCAACCACCGCAAATGAAACACCATTCGCGCAGCATCGCTGGGTTGGACCAGGCTACTTTGAAACAATGAAGATCCCGCTCGTGCGCGGACGCGACATCACTGACTACGACAACGAGCGCGCGCCCGGCGCCATCATCATCGATCAAGCGCTCCAGCGTCGGTTCTTCGGCGCTCAGGATCCATTGGGTGCGCACGTGCTCATAAACATGGGCGACGGCAATCCCGCGCGGGACTATGAAGTCGTCGGTATCGTCGAAGACGTGAAGCACATGGGATTGACGGACGAACCGACGCCGACACTCTACGGCGCCATTCCGCAAGCCCCAAAGTCCGCGGTTCCGTTCATGGCCAATAATCTCAGCCTCGTCGTACGCACCGGAGTAGAACCCGAAGTACTTGCAGCAACGGTGCGTGGAGAACTCCGCAACGTGGACGTGGATGTGGCGACGGCGGGCGTCAGGCCGATGCACCAGTTTCTGGCTGCGTCGGTCGCCGCACGCAGGTTCAACATGGAGCTGTTAGCGGTGTTTGCGCTAACGGCATTGCTGCTGGCCGCCGCAGGTTTGTATGCAGTGATCGCCTATTTAGTCTCGCAACGTACGAGAGAGATTGGGATTCGTCTCGCGCTCGGCGCAACACCTCGACACATCCTCCGCTTGATGATGGGCCAGGGAATGAGACTGACGTTGATAGGCGTAGCGATCGGGTTTGTCGGAGCGATCGCGGTCACACGTTTAATGCGGAGCCTTCTGTTTGGAGTAGCGCCCAACGATCTAATGACCTTTGGCATTTCCGCCGTCGTCCTGATCGTCGTCGCATTGCTGGCTTGCTTTATTCCGGCACGACGGGCCACGAAAGTCGATCCACTTGTGGCGCTGAGATATGAATAAACTCGTCAACAATTGAAACTTTTCAACATACGTTGCTGTAATACGCTGACATAGCTTAGCCTCAAAGTCTGACTTGGCTTGGATCGGTCAGTACAGGGAGCGGTAGCGACCTGGTCGAACCATGGGAGTCAAAAATGTTGAAGATATCGAATGTTGATCACCGACCAGGTCGCTACCGCTCCCTGTACCGACCCGATCCCGAAATGATTTCCGACTTTTGTGGCAAAGCAAGCTGAAGATCGGGGGTTCGAGATGGACACGTTGCTGCAAGATATCCGCTTTGGGCTGCGCACACTGTTGAAGCACCCGCGAGTTATGCTACTCGTCGTTTTGTCGATCGGACTCGGCGTCGGCATCAATACGACTGTTTTCTCGTGGATGGAGAGTGTCATTCTTAATCCCTATCCAACCATAGAAAACAGCGAGGAACTCGTCGCTCTGAATACAGCCGAAACTGGTGACGTCAGTGGGGGTGGTGCGCGTCCCATCGCTTATCCCACCTACAAAGACCTTCGCAACAGCAGTCGATCTTTTCAGGATCTGGCGGTCCATGCCAGTGACCGGTTGAATCTGCGTGTTGATGCAAACACCACGGGCGAAGCCGTCTGGTCGCAGTTCGTTTCCAGCAACTACTTCACGGTGTTACATGTGCCGGCCGCATTGGGTCGGACACTGCTTCCGGAAGACGAGCAACAGGCAGCTCCAGTCGCGGTTATTAGTGACAGTATCTGGCGAACAAAATTCGGTGCCGACCCGTCCATTGTAAGTAAGCGCGTACTATTGAACGGACAGCCCGTAACGATCGTCGGTGTGGCCCCACCCAGGTTTAATGGATCGATCGTCGGCCTGGCATTCGACCTCTGGACCCCGGTCACGATGTCGCCTGTCCTGTTGCCGGGCAAGAACAACATCAATTCACGTGGCGATCGATGGATGCAAGGTCTGGGGCGACTGAAGAGTGACGTCTCTTTGGAACAGGCACGGAGCGAGATTCTCACGCTCTCTCAGCAGCTAAGTCAAAACGACGGTGAATCACCTGTACAGGGCATCGTAGTCCAGCGTTTGCGGGATCAACTTGCGGGACGTTTATTGACGCCGTTGTTTTCAGTCCTGCTAATCATTTCCGGAATCGTATTGCTCACTGCGTGC
>DASVGE010000091.1:0-12940 GCA_036379695.1 Pyrinomonadaceae bacterium
CACTGAAATCGAGGATGCATTCGTCAGGCGACGCGGTAAGCATCTCTTTCTCAGCCCGATGGACTGGGCTTTGATGGAAACGTGGAAACAGCAGGGCATTCCGTTGCACATCGTCTTGCGCGGTGTCGAAAAATCGTTTGACTCGTACGAGGCGCGGCCACGCAAGCGCTCCGTCAAAACGCTGCTCTATTGCCAGGAAGAAGTTGAAGCCCAGTACGCGGAGTGGGTCGAAGCTCACGTCGGCTCATCGTCGCAAGCGGACAACAACGAGCCCGACTCGGACAAGACGCCTTTCACGTTTGCGGCGATCAGCGAACACCTGCAGCGCAGCCGGACCTCTCTCGCTGCACTAGCTCAGTCGCGCAACAGGGAAGACGATCTTTCCGAAGCCCTCACGCGAGCCGCGACATTGCTCGTCGACATCGAGAGCGACTTCGCGCACGGCGCCACGCTCGACACGCGCAAGCTTGAAGACTCTCTGACCGGCCTCGAAAGAATGCTGAGCGATGCGATACTCACCGTCATTGACGTGAAAGCACTCGACGAGATGAACAAAGAAGTTAAGGACAAACTCAAACCGTATCGTGCGCAAATGGAAGCGGCCGCTTACAAACAGACTTTCGATAACCTGCTGCTGAAGCGTTTGCGGGAGCAGTTTGCCGTGCCGCGACTCAGCTTGTTTTACGTTTAATAGAAAAGGAGAACGTGATGGCTGAAATGACAATCAGACGCTTCGGCGTACTCTCAGTTGCAAAGATGTACGGGTTGCTATTGTTTGCAATCGGGGTGATCATAGGCGTGATCTATGGGTTGTTTTTCATAATCTTTGGGGCGGCGATGTCTGCCATGGGACCAGGCCGCGATGCCGCAGCGGGTGGTATCAGCTCCGTGGTGATGGGAATTGCGCTGATGATCGGAGTGCCGATTTTCTACGGCATACTTGGATTCATCAGTGGAGCCATCGGCGCGCTGATTTACAACGGCGCGGCGGGTATTATTGGTGGCATCAAGTTTGAACTCGAAGGTGTGCAGGATGAGTACGCGCCACCGCCGCCGCCGCATCAGTGGGCTCCCAATCAGTATCCGGCGCAGTAGAACACGGTGGTTTTGGAAGTTGAAGTTGAACGAATTCTTCCCGGCGGCATGGGGTTGGCTCATGCCGGCGGGAAGACTGTTTTCGTGTCGCTTGCGGCGCCGGGAGATCGGCTTCGCGTGCGCGTCGAGCGGGAGCAGGGGAATGTTTTGTTTGCTTCGATCGAAGAGATCCTCACGCCGTCGCCGTTGAGAATCGAACCGCCGTGTCCTTACTTCGGTCGTTGTGGTGGTTGTGACTTTCAACAACTGACTTACGAAACCCAACTCGCAGCGAAGGCAGAGATTATTCGCGACTGCCTGCATCGCATCGCGCGCCTCGAGAGTGTTCCTGAGTTTGTAGTCACGCCCTCACCGGATGATTGGCGCTATCGGATGCGCGCAACGTGGCAGATCGATCGCGAGCAGCGCACGATTGGCTACTATGAGCGCGGATCGAGACGCGTTTGCGACGTGGTAGATTGCGCCGTTTTGCGACCCGCGATGCAGGAGAAGCTCGAGGAGGTGCGCGCGACTGAATGGAGCCGGTTTCCTGAAGAGTTGAAACATCTCGACGTGGTGCAGGGCGAGAACGGAGTTTCGTTCGCTCCGGCATTTGCGGGGTTTCATACGAGTGAGTTGAGTTTGACGGTGCGAGGCGAGGTTTACCAGTTCAATGCGGAAACGTTCTTTCAGATCAATCCGTCGTTGCTTGGACCGTTAATCGATTTCGCGCTGGGGGATGCGTCGGGTGAAAGCGTGCTGGATCTTTACTGTGGCGTTGGGTTGTTTACACTGCCGTTAGCACGACGGTTTAAGAATGTCGTAGGAGTGGAAGCGAATCCGGCGGCCACACGCTATGCTCGGCGGAACTTGCAACGCGCAGGGTTGGCAAATGCGCGCGTGATCACGGCTACAGTTACGGATTGGTTTCGGAGCGGTCGCCCTGGTCCAGTGGATTTCGTACTGCTCGATCCGCCACGCGCTGGGGCTGAGTCGGCAGTGATCAAGGGAATTCTCGACGTGCGTCCAGCCGCCATTTCCTACGTCTCCTGCGACCCGGCGACTCTCGCCCGCGATCTGAAGAAGCTCATTGCCGGCGGCTACGCTATCGATTCGATCATGGGCTTCGATCTATTTCCGCAGACTCATCACGTCGAGACGGTAGTCCGCTTAAGTTAGCCACAAAAAGGCACATAAGGCACAAAAACAAACGAGCAAAGCATTGTACTTTTTGTGCCTTTTGTGCTTTTTTGTGGCTAACTAATGAATCCTCACCGAAGCCTGTTTAGTCAGCATCCTTTTACTCAACTCGCCGTTGCGTTTGCGGCCGGTATTTGCGCGGCATATTACCTTTCGTGGAGATTGGATCTCGCGATGGTGTTGGGCGTCGTGTGTTCGGTGGTGGCGGTGGGGCTTGTGCTCAGGAAGAGAGTGCAAGCGGCGGGGTTGATGTTGTTGGTGGCGATGTTGTGTGCGGGTGTGGCGTTGGCGCTGTTGGAGAGGCGTGCGGATGAATCCAGGGCGTTAAAGAAGATTGTCGAGCAGTCGCCGAATAAAGTCGTAACGCTGACTGGTGTGTTGGATGGGCCGCCGGAGTTTGCACGCGATCGGCTTTATTTATCGCTACGGGTCGAGGGCATCGACTCTGAAGCCGTCGCAAACGGGCGCGTCTCATTGCTGGCGCCGCTGAGGAATGCAGCAGCAGTAGAAGGATATCGGGCGTTGCAGCTTCGTTACGGAGCGCGTGTCCACGTCCGGACGAGCCTCGATCGCACGGGCAATTATCGCAATCCTGGTGTCTCACCGCTGAGTGAATATTTGGACCGCAGAGGCTATGACGCGACCGGGATCGTTCGAGGGCCGGGCGCAATCGTGCGGCTCGAGGACACTCGCGTCTTTCCGGTGCTGGCGCAGCTCTATCAATGGCGAGAAAGGTTTCAGCGAGAGATCGACGCGAGGTTCGCGCCCGAGACTGCCGGTGTGCTCGATGCTGCCCTGCTCGGCAATCGTTACAACCTTTCACAGAGCGCATCCGAACGCTTTCGCGAAGGCGGCACTTTCCACGTGCTCGTGATCAGCGGGCTGCACATCAGCTTCCTCGGGGGGCTCGTGTTTCTCGTCGTGCGCCGTTTGACCAATCGCAGATTACTGCGATTTATGTTACCGGCGATCATCGTGTGGTCCTATTCACTTGCCGTCGGTGCAGAGGCGTCGGTGGTTCGGGCGGCGTTGATGTTTAGTTTTACGGGACTGGCGACGATTGTTTTTCGCCAGGCTACGTCTTTGAATGGACTGGGCGCGGCGGCATTGATTCTCCTGGTTCGCAGTCCGAAAGAGATCTTCGATCCGTCGTTTCAACTGACTTTTCTGTCGGTGCTGGCGATTGTGGCGATCGCGTGGCCGTTGCTGTTGAAGATGTCGGCGATCGGCGCGTGGCATCCGGCACGATCGACGCCGTACCCGCCTGTTTGTTCGCCTATAGTCAAAACTTTTTGCGAGGTCCTATTCTGGAGCGAGCGTAAATGGCAACAACAGATTACTCGGTCGCCGCATGATTACCGCTTGTTCAAAGCCAGAGCGGCTGCGTGGCTCGAGCGTTATCACGTGCAGCGCTGCTTGCGTTATGTGTTTGGGGCAGTTCTGGTTTCCGCGAGTGTGCAGGTGGTGTTGTTGCCGCTGATGATTGTCTATTTTCACCGGCTGTCGCTGGCGTCTCTGCTGCTGAACATCGTCGTAAGCATTCTACTTGCCGCGCTGGTGGCGGTGGCGCTGCTGGCGTTGGTGCTCTCGCAAATCAGCGTTGCGCTTTCAGCACCGCTGTTCAAAGTTGCGGACGCGATCAACTGGTTGATGGTACACAGCGTCGATCCCTTTGCGAGTCTTGATCTCGCTGCGCTCAGGCTGCCCGACTATTCGGTATTAGTGTGCGTGGTTTACTACGTCCCGTTGCTGTTATTGCTGTTTGCGCTTTCCCACTGGCGCCCTCTGGCGCTACTCAAAGATCGTCGCTGCAAACTGCACCCTTTCGTGCTGCCAACGTCGATTCTACAAGTACTGCTGATTGGTGTCTTGGTTCTGCACCCGTTTAGCAGCGGTCGAGCGGATGGCCTCCTTCGCGTGGACTTTCTCGACGTCGGACAGGGCGATTCGGCACTCGTCACCATGCCTGACGGAACCACTCTCCTGGTTGATGGCGGTGGAAACACGACCGAGTCGGCGCGCAGGATCGGCGAAACAGTGGTGTCGGAATACTTGTGGTGGCGAGGCTTGAGTGAAGTCGATTACGTGCTTGCCACACATGCCGACGCCGATCACATCGACGGACTAAACGACGTTCTCAAGAACTTCAACGTTCGCAGCGCGCTCGTAGCCCGGAGACCTGCCAACGACGCCGAGTTCGCGAAGTTCTCGCAGACGTTGACAGCTACGAATACACACTCAGAGTTGATTCAGGCTGGAGATGTGATTCGTTTCGGAGCTGTTGAAGTGAGCGTGTTATGGCCACCCCCGGGAGATCTCTCTACGAACAACGATTCGATCGTGCTGCGAGTAAAGTTTGGTGAGCATTCGATCCTGTTGACTGGCGACATTGAGAAGTCAGCCGAAAGAGCCCTGTTACAAGCGCCCCACGATCTAAACGCCATCGTCGTGAAAGTGCCGCATCACGGCAGCAAAACATCTTCGACGGATGACTTCGTTCGCGCCACCAGCCCGCACCTCGCGATCGTCTCCGTCGGCCGCAACTCTATCTTCGGTCACCCGCACGACGAGGTGGTCCAACGCTGGCAGTCAAACGGCGCCACAGTCGTCACCACCGGCGAGTCAGGCACCATAACCATCACCACCGACGGCCACCATCTCAGCCTGGAAAAATTTATTCAGCCACAATAAGGCACAAAAAGCACAAAAGAGGAAAACCGGAATCGATTTCCTCTTTTGTGCCTTTTGTGCCTTATTGTGGCTGATCTAACTGGGGAAGTCGTTGGGCGTGTACAGGTCTACCTGCGAACTCCCCAGCTTATAAGTTTTTAACACACCGAGCGGCGGCGCATATACGTGGACCGTAATCAGATCCTGTCCACTTGATGCGGGATTTCCAAGTTGATGAATGTCCGGCACTTCAGCACCCGTGACCGTGCCCACCGGACAGTCACGATCCGTGTCGTGACACAAGCCCTTATCGACATCGAAGGCAAAGATCGTTTCGCACATCAGGCCCTGATGAACCCGGACCACGCCGTGCGAACCGTTGTGGTCGTGAATCGGCGTCTGCTGGCCTGGGCGCCAGCAAATCACCAGCATCTCAACCACATCGTTGCGACACACTCGATGGCGCCAGTAATTGCCTTCCTTGAACCCGATGTACGGCTCAAGATCGCCTTCGAGGATGTCAACGCTTGAAACCCACAAGTTCAACTGTTCAAGTGTAGGAGGGCTGGTCTGGCTATCCAGACGTCCGATCAGTTCAGAAAACGTGATCGAACTGCCAGCGAGCGGTTTAGTGGAAATGGGAGTTTCGGTATTTATCAGCGTCGACAACGGTTGACTCCAAACGGAATCTTTATATGCGTTTACGCTGTTGAGAGTCAAGACGAGCGTAGTAAAATTCGCAAATCGCGGACATTTGTACCAGTCGGGCCGGTCACGATCAGGGTGTTTAGCCGCTCGAAGAAGCCGTAAGAGTCGCTGCGGGCGAGATATTCGTAGGCGTCGAGGCCGAGGTCTTGGGCGCGTGAGATGGTGGTTTCGTCGGCGATAGCGCCCGCGGCGGGGCTGTTTCCGTCGATTCCGTCGGTGCCGGCGCTCAGGATGACGTGGTGTTGACCGTCATTTGATTCGGCGAGACGAATGGCGCAGCGCAGGACGGTTTCGAGGTTTCTGCCGCCACGGCCGTCGCCGCGGACCGGACACGAGAACTCACCACCGGAAATCGCGCAGAAGGGCTGGGTGGTTGGCTCTGCGGACAACCGGGAAAGTAGAAGGTCGCAGCCGGTGTCGATTGGCTGTTCGGAGATGTCGTGGTGGATTGCAGAGATGTAGCCGAGTGCAAGCGCCTTAGAGTGGGCGGCGTCGAGGGCTGTTTGGTTGTCGAGGAGAACAACATGAGCGGGGGCAAGCCCCTCTTCCTGACTTGTTCCAGCTCGGACGGCGCTCAGGATCGACGGCGGCAAGCGTGTTTCAAGTTGATAGCGTTCGATCACGTCGCGCGCTTGAGGGGCGTCTGGTGGCGTGTTCATCGTTGGTCCTGAAGCTACACTAGCTTCATCGCCAGGATTCGTGTCGGAGACGATCAAGGTGAACTTGCGTGCGCGAGGTGCACGCCGGGCGAGTCCGCCGCCTTTGACTGCAGAGAATGCGCGCCGCACCGCATTCACCTCGGTGATACTCGCACCGCACGTTACCAGTATTTGATTCGCCGCTCGCAGATCCGCCAGTGAGATGTCGTCACTCGCGGGCCACTCGATCATCGCCGAGCCGCCTCCTGAAATCAGAAAGACGACAATCGCTTCTTCGGCATTGGCCCGATCCAGCAGTTCAAACGCCGCTTGTGCCGCCGCCAGGCTGTCTTCGTTTGGCAACGGATGCCCGCCGGAAGCCGTGAGAACGCGTCCGGTCAACTTTGCGCCCAGCGCTTCTTCGAGCCCGATTGCCATCGACGTTGCTGCTTTGCCGATCGCAATTGAGTAGATCGGTTGTGACGAAACGTCGAGGCAGGCTCCGCCTATTTCAACGACTGGGCCGTTGACCTTGATCGCCTGCTTGACTGCCACACGAGGATCTACTGACGAGAGAGCGTGATCAAAGATCTCTCGAGCATGGCGATGGAGTTGGTTTAAGTCCGGCAAGGGTTTCGAGAGGAACGGGGCGAGTACTCGATCTTCTGAGCGTCGGTCTCAATTACCCGCCGATAAAAGCTATTCGTTCTCGGGAGTAGGCTCTTCCTCTTCAGGTGCTGATGGGTTCGTACTTCCCCCACCGCCGGTGTTGTCTGGCGGATCAATCGGACCAGTGCCAGGAGGATTGGTTTGGAACAGCAAACCGGAGCCGAGCAGTGAAGTTTCGGTTGTCGAGATTTGAGTTTGCATTTAGCTGTCCTTCTGTCGCTTGACGCGACGTGAATTCTGGGTCTCGCTGCTCGAAAGTCTGCCACAAAAAGGCACAAAACGGCATAAAAAGTGATCCCTCTAACTTTTTTTGATCCTTTTGGTGCGTTTTTGTGGCTAAACGTCGGCGCCCATCTCGTCCCACTCGGCGACCATCTCGTAGGCGCGGCCGAGTACGGGGCGGGGGCGGGAACCGTCGGCCTGGCCGATCAGTCCTTCGCGCTCCATCATGTCGAGGATTGCGGCGGCGCGACCGTAGCCGATACGCAAGCGACGTTGCAGCACCGACGTCGAGGCACGTTTCATCTCGACGCAGATCCGCAACGCTTCTTCGAAGAGTTCGTCGTGTTCGCCGTCAGACGTTTCCAGCCCGAGCGCTTCTTCGTCAGACTGCGTGATCGACTCGTCGTAAGCCGGTGGGCCTTGCGATTTGATGTGGGCCACGATGCGGCCAATCTCTGTTTCGTCGATGTACGCGCCGTGAACGCGAATCAGGCGCGACGTACCGGGCGGCAGGAACAACATGTCGCCGCGTCCGAGAAGTTGTTCGGCGCCGTTGGTGTCGATGATCGTGCGTGAGTCGATCTTCGACGAGACGCGGAAAGAGATACGGGAAGGGAAGTTCGCTTTAATCAGACCCGTGATCACGTCGACTGACGGCCTTTGCGTGGCGAGCACGAGGTGAATACCGACAGCACGTGCCATCTGTGCGAGGCGAGTGATGGATTCCTCGACTTCACGACCGGAAGTCATCATTAAGTCTGCCAGCTCGTCGATGATGATGACGATGTAGGGCAACGGTTTCCACGGCTCGCCTTTGTCGTCGTATTCCTTGACGAGGTTGCGGCGCATGATCTCGGTGTTGTAGCCGTCGATGTTGCGCACACCCCATCCGGCGAGATCGCGGTAACGCCGCTCCATCTCATTGACCGCCCACTTGAGCGAACGTGCCGCGAGCTTCGGATCGACGATGATCGGTGTGGCGAGGTGTGGAATGTCTTCGTAAAGACCGAGCTCAAGGCGCTTCGGATCGATCAGTATGAACTTAACTTCGTCGGGCCGCGCGCGATAAAGAATCGAAACGATCAGCGCGTTCACGCCGACTGACTTGCCGGAACCGGTCGTGCCGGCAATCAACAGGTGCGGCATCTTCGCGAGGTCGGCGACGTAGTTGAGCCCGTCGATCGTTTTGCCTAACGCGATGGTGAGTTTCGAGCCTGATTCGCGGAACGGGCGCGACTCGATCACTTCACGCAGAAAAATCGTTTCGCGACGCGGATTCGGAACCTCGATGCCGACGTGCGGCTTGCCCGGCATGCGGTCGATGCGGATCGACTCGGCTTTCAGGGCGAGACAGAGATCGTCAACCAGCGACACGACGCGCGAATACTTCACGCCCGGATCGGGTTTGAATTCGTAAGTGGTAACGACCGGACCGGGACAGATGTGTTTGATCTGGCCCGTGACGTTGAACTCTTTGCACTTTTCGGCGAGGCGTGTGGCCAGACTAAGTAACTCAGTGTCAGCCTGCTCGCTGTGTGGCGGAGCTTCGTTGAGAAACTCGAGTGGTGGCAGACCGTAATCGTTGTAGTCTACGCGGCGTGATGCATCGAAAGGCAGTTTGCCTGTTGCGGGCGCTTCGGCTTTGACGCGCAACACTGAAGCACCTTTGACCATGTCCTGCGCATCTTCCTCGTCGGCGGCATCAGCTTCAGGAATGATTGAGCGCCGTCCCGAACGACCGGTAACGACTGGCACGGGAGGAACCGCAACGCTCACGCCTGCACCGGCAGCGGCCACACTTGCCTGCGGTTGTTCGACAGCCGTGCGGTTTGTTTCAGCACGAATCACCGGCGGTGGCTCAGGCGCGGTCGCGATCGGATCTTTCATGAAGTCGGCGACACGCTCTGCCGGTGTGAGATTCAAAGTTTGTTTCAGTGCACTCTTTGCTGCCTCACGCTCCGCCTTAATCGCCGCTTTCGTTTCTCGTTTCAACGTCGCTCGTTCGGCACGCATTTGCCGCCACGCTCTAAACCGTCCCGGCAGCTTCCCGACGAATGCGAAGCGAGTACTGATTGCATTAACAAGGATCTCGTAGAGACGAATGAACGAGAAGTTTGTGGCAAGCAACAATCCACTGGCGGCGATCGCGACCAGCAACACCGTCGCGCCGACATTGTTGAGCCCACTCGCCAAACCTTGCGCCACCACCGCGCCCAACAACCCACCCGGCTGCACACTAGCGTCAAACAACGGACGCATCTGAGAGATCGACAACAACGCTGCCGCCGCAACTACCAGCACCAGTAACCCTGCGATTCGCGTCCACGGATGATGACCGCTGCTCGAATGAAATCGTCGCCACGCCGCCCCGAACAGAAGCAAAGGCAGCAGGTACGCAGCCAGCCCGATGAACTGAAAAGCCGTCGCGGCAACATTCGCACCGATCGACCCGGCCCAGTTTTGCGTCTCGGCTTGTCCGGCCGAGTTCCACGATGGATCGTTCGGATAGAAAGCCGCCGAGATGAGGCAGAGCGCCAGCAGCAGGCCCAACGCCAGAAAGAGAATGCCGAGGATTTCGTTGCCACGGCCCGCGCGGGGAAGGATTACGCGCGGTCTCTGTTCGATGTCTTTAGTAGTAGTTGCCATTAAAAAACTCCAAACGCAAACTGAAAGACCTACGCGGCTTTACGTGCGAGAAGGTAGGCCTTGATGAAGTCGTCGATGTCACCGCCGAGCACTGCCTCGACGTTACCTCGTTCCAGTTTAGTGCGAGTGTCTTTTACCAACTGATAGGGCGCCAGGACGTAGCTCCTGATCTGGGACCCGAATGATATGTCGGCCTTGTTGGCTTCGAGTTCGGCGGTTTCAGCGCGCCGCTTTTCCAACTCGAGTTCATAAAGACGTGAGCGCAGCACCTGCATGGCAACTGCTCGATTTTGATGTTGTGAACGCTGGTTCTGGCAGGATACGACGATCCCGGTAGGTATGTGTGTGATACGGACTGCTGAATCGGTGGTGTTGATGTGTTGTCCACCGGCGCCGGTGGCGCGATACGTGTCTACGCGTAAGTCTTTATCGTTGATCTCGACCTCGATGTTTTCGTCGATCTCCGGATAGACAAACAACGAAGCGAATGACGTATGTCGCCTCGCCGCTTGATCAAATGGTGAGATGCGGACCAATCTGTGTACGCCGGCTTCGGCAGCCAGCAGGCCGTAGGCGTATTCGCCCTCAACTCTGAACGTCACACTTTTCAGTCCGGCTTCCTCGCCTGGTTGATACTCGAGCACTTCGGTTTTGAAGGCCCGTTGCTCTGCCCACTTGAGATACATGCGCAGCAGCATCTCGGCCCAGTCCTGCGATTCGGTGCCACCTGCGCCCGGATGAATCGTGCAGATGGCGTTGAGACGATCGTTGTCGCCGGCGAGCAGCATTTCCGTCTCGGCCTGGCTCAGGTCGTGTTCGAGTTGTTCGAGCAACGACTGGAGCTCTTTGATCGAAGTCTCGTCTTCTTCAGCAAACTCAAAGAGCACTTCGGCGTCGGCAACCTGCGATTCGAAATGTTCCTGGCGTTCGATCTTCTTTTCGAGACGGCTGCGATCCTGCAACAGTTTTTGTGCTGCTTCCTGATCGCTCCAGAAATCCGGCGCGGAGGCCTGCGATTCGATCCTGCTCAACTCGTCGCGGCTTGCCGGGACATCAAAGAAACCTCCCGAGCTGGTCCACGCGCCCGCGCAGGTTGTCAAACAAAGCTCTCAATTCCTGAATCGATAGATTGTCGCTCATCTTAACTTTCCAAAACCCCTTCTACTGCTGAACAAGATCGCGATGAAAAGAACTAACGTAATCGCCGTGCAAATGTGAACAAAGAGATCGCCGTGCCGGGTGTAAAAGGTGTCTCTCGTGCTGTTCGGATGATTTGACCAGACACGAACGTCCGTTTGAAATGGTCCGGTCAGATCGTCGATCCTGCCGTTCTCATCAATCAATGCCGACAAGCCACTGTTCGTTACACGCAGCACCGGGCGGCCGTTTTCCACCGCGCGAAAGATAGCGTTCGCGAGGTGTTGTCGCATCACCGCCGTCGGACCAAGATACCCATCGTTCGAGATATTGATCAGCACGCCCGCACCATCGCTCGTCATCCTCCGAGCGATCCACGGATACGCTGCCTCGATACAGATGAAGACACCAGCGCGTCGATCCGCGAAGGGCATCAACGTGTACTCGTCACCCGGCGTGAACTCACCGACGATTCCAGTTATCAAAGAAGCTCCCGGTAACCATTGAGGGAGCGGGACATATTCGCCAAACGGCATTAGGCGAATCTTATCATACTGTGAGATCAGGCGGCCCTCTTCATTTATGAGCAACGCTGAATTGTACGCGCCATCCGCAGGCGCAGGTTCGAGCGAGTTGATCAGCAACGATGTGCGATGCTGTTGCGTGAAGCCCGCCACGAGTTCCTGAAATCCTCTGTCGGAGCTGTACGTGAAGTTCATTGGCGACTCGGGCCAGATCACGAGTCTTGGTCCTGTGGCATTCGGATATCGGTTGAGACCGTCAGTGCTGAGGGACAAGTGCCGTTCGAGTAGTTGCCTGGTCTCCTCTACACTCTTGACCGCTTTCATCGGCACGTTTGGTTGCACGGCCACAACCGTTACGTTGATGCCGTCTGAGCTTGAAGGCCCTACGTGTACCGGCGCATCTAAAATCACAAACCCAACCGCGAGCGCGAGCAACGCCGAGGCAGTGATGGTCCAACGCGTACGCCTTGTTATCAGCAAAGCCACGATCGCGTTGATCGCGACGATGAGAAAACTGATTGCGTAAACACCTCCCCACGTCGCTGCCTGGATCAGGAACGAGTGGTACGCCTGCGAGTAACCCAGCGCGTTCCAGAGTTGGCCGGTCACGCCGAGGCGAACCCATTCGAGCGCAGTCCAGAACACCGGCGCCAGCAGCAACGCCAGGTACCCCCACTGGCGAATCGCGAGTGCCGCCAGCCAGGCGAAGATTCCGGGAAAGATGCCGATGACGATCGCGGCAGGGAGTAGTAATAAATAGGCCAGCGGTGCGGGGAGCCCGCCGTAGTGAATCATTGAATAGGTGAGCCAGTAACAGGTGGCGTAGAAGAAGGCCGAGCCTGTTGCCCACCCGAGTATGAAAGCTTTTAAAGGAGAAGGACGGCGCGCTATGACGACGAGCAGCGGAACCAACGCGATCCACGCGAGGGGGTACAACTCGAAATTAGGAAACGAGAAGATAAGAAGGAGTGTGCTGGCGCCCGCTGCGCCCCACTCGGCCCGAGATACTACTTGCCGCATCGCGGGTGGAGTTTATCAAAAAGCGTCGAAAAAATTTTTTTCGGGGTCACAAATCAAAGTGATTGTGAGTGGTCAAAACGCCAACTTTTGACGCAGAAAGACAGAAAGCGTCACTGGCAAAGTGACAAATTTCGGTAGAGCCACAAAGAGGCACAAAACCAGCAAGCCACAAAAAGGCACAAAAGGCACAAAAGAAAAAATAAGGGTGAATTTAGCTTGTTCGTTCAATAAATGCTTATGTGCCTTTTGTGCCTTTTTGTGGCTGATGTCTTCTGTGCCTCTTTGTGGCTTTAAATGCGGGAGAACCCAGTCATTTCTGACTGGGTCCACGTTTCGGGGGGAAGCACTGAAGGATCGCTCGGAAGGTTGCTGGCGCAGCGGCAGGCGGCGCTCAGGGGATGTAGGCGGCGGGGGCACGGTCAACGTTTTCGT
>DASVGE010000092.1:0-13347 GCA_036379695.1 Pyrinomonadaceae bacterium
CCCAATCGTTCGCAATGGCCCATTCGCCGTAGATGACGCTCTCCTTTTGCCGGTAGTCTTCGCTCCACGAATGCAGGGCGACGAGCAACGGTCTCGGCTCGTTAGTCTCCGGTTTATAGAACATCATCGGCTGCTGTGTATTGTCGGCGGAACTGACATAGGTGATGCTTTGCACCATTCTGTTCCACGTCCCACCTGACTCTGTGACTTCGCCGGAAACTACTCTTTCCGGTGTTTTAAGCGGCGTGACCGCCGGCGTTGGACTCGGCGTCGAAACAGTGGATACAGGCGAGCCGTGATTGCTGCTGGTATCCTCGACTCGCGCCGAAGAACAAGCGACGAAAGCCACAGACGCGAGCAGGACAACTGACCGCGTACGAAACCCGGCCTTCATGTTGTGGTAGATAAACTCAAGCACGATCCTGAATCAGAATCGTCAATTAAAGACGAAAAGGATGAAGCCTTCGTCACAACAAGGTTTCATCCTCTACACGGGTCACATCTCTCGAACGCGGTAATTGCTATTCCCGCAGGTATTAGATACAAACTGATTATTCTCTTTCAAAGGAAGGCAAGTTTCATCATGTCTACTATAAGTGAAGTGTTTCTACCCGGCGTCGGGCGAAAGTTTCAAGTCGAAACGCTGACGGGCGATCGGCTCGTCATTGTCATTCACGACGACGGAACGCGCGAGCTTTACCATTTTACGCGCAGAAACATGGATCGCCCGGCCTCGGTCCTGAGGCTCACAGACGGTGAGGCGCGGCAGATTGCCGGGATCGTCGGTGGACTGACGTACGTGCCGAGAAATCTTCCGATGGCGGAGGTGATTCTGGGCGACCTCGTGCTCGAGTGGTTCACGATTGAACGAGGCGCGGCGTGTATCGGCCAGACGATACGCGAACTCGGAGTTCGCACGCGGACGGGCGCGTCCATCGTCTCGATCATCGAACCTGACCAGACGACGCGCACTAACCCGGAAGCGGATACCGTTTTGAACGAAGGCGCTACGCTGATCGCCGCGGGCGACCGGCGCACAATCAACGCGCTGAAGCGACTGTTGATTGAAGGACGTGTGGAGTGAGTCGATGGATAACGTAATCCTGGAAATCGGCTTAGCGCTGGCTCTGATCGCATTTGCCGTCGCCCTCGCCCACAAACTCGGTTTGTCCAACATCCCGTTCTTAATCGTAATCGGGATCGTGGTGGGCCCGCATGCGCCGCAGTGGGGTGTCTTCGACTTCCGCTTCATCGAAACCGGATCGCTCATCTCGTTCATGGGCCGTATCGGCGTTCTCTTCCTGCTCTTTTATCTCGGTCTGGAAGCAAACCTCACCCGCTTGATTGAGGCGGGGCGTTCGATCCTTGCCGGCGGCAGCATCTACGTCGGCATCAATTTCACAATCGGATTCACGTTTGGTTATCTGTCGGGTTTTCCTTTGCGAGAATCGCTGATTATTGCCGGGTTAACGACCGTTTCGTCGAGCGCCATCGTCGCCAAGATTCTCTTTGACTACCGGCGCATGGCGAATCCCGAGACGCAAATCGTGCTCGGCATCACGATGTTTGAGGACGTCTTTCTCGCAATCTATCTTTCGCTCATCTCCGGCATCGTGCTGAGCGGCGCGACCTCCGTCGGCGGTGTTCTTTCATCCGGCGGCATCGCGCTCGGCTTCATCGTTGGGTTGATAATCATCGGACGTTGGGTGACGCCGCTGTTGAATCGCGTGCTTCGCATTTCGTCGAGTGAACTTTTCGTCGTCGTGGTTTTTGCGTGCCTGTTCCTGCTCGCTGGACTCGGCGAGACGATCCACGTTGCCGAATCTATTGGCGCGTTGTTGCTGGGATTGATTCTCGGTGAAACCGAACACAGCGAACGAATGGAGCGACTGGTGGTGCCGTTCCGTGATTTCTTCGGCGCCGTCTTCTTTTTCGGCTTTGGTCTTACGATCGATCCGTTTACTTTAGGCGGCGCTGCGGGGATGGCGATAGGGGCCGCGGTGCTCTCGCTCATCGGCGTTATCATCGCCGGATTGATCGTCGGCAGACGTGCGAAACTATCGGTCGTCGGCTCGCTCAACACTTCGTTCACGTTGCTCGCGCGCGGCGAGTTTTCCATCATCATTGTCAATCTTGCTCTGGCGGGCAGTTTGATGCCGGTGTTGCAACCGTTTGCGGCGCTTTACGTGTTGATTTTAGCGAGTGCTTCACCGCTGCTGGCGAAAGAGTCAGAGCGCATTTACGATGCGTTTGCCAGACTATTCAAACGACTTCGCAGGAAGAAGAAAGTAGACGAGGAAGTCGAAGAAACGGACGTTGAATCGGTGCAAGAGCCCCGGGCTGAGGCCCGGGGAGAATGAGAAATGACCCCGGTGCGAATGAGAAGGCGTTATGAACGTACTCGTCCTTAACTGCGGCAGCTCATCGGTCAAGTTTCAGTTGATTACTACTGACCTCGAGCGAATCGAGCAGGATGCCGACAAGCGGCTGGCCCACGGACTCATTGAACGTATCGGCGGTGCGGGCATCGTTACATTCACTGCTGAAGGTAAACCGGCAAAGCGGTTTGCCGAGCCCGTCAGAGACACGCGTGCCGCAGTGGAGATGATTCTCCGTTGGGCCATCTCGGAAGACCCGGGAGTGAACGGTGTCCGGACTTTTGCCGATATTCATGCGGTGGGCCATCGCGTGGTGCATGGTGGCGAACACTTCACCAAATCGGTGCTGATAACTGATGAAGTGTTGCGCGCCATCGAGGATTGCATTGAGCTCGCGCCACTACACAATCCGGCAAACATTCAGGGCATCATCGCAGCACGCGCAGCATTAGGCAGTGCGCTGCCGCAAGTCGCTGTGTTTGATACCGCGTTCCATCAAACACTGCCTGAACACGCGTTTCTTTACGCTTTGCCGTATCAACTCTATCGCCGTCACCGCATCCGGCGCTACGGCTTTCACGGCACTTCACATCGTTACGTCGCTTACCGTTATCGCAAACTGAAAGGCATTGCGCGGGAAGCAACCAACATCATTACCCTGCACCTCGGCAACGGTTGTTCGATCGCCGCGATCAAGGGCGGAAACAGTATCGACACTTCGATGGGATTCACGCCGTTGGAAGGTCTCGTGATGGGCACACGTTCCGGTGATCTCGATGCATCGATCGTCGATCTGATCGCCACGAAGGAGGGGTTGTCCTCGCGCGAAGTCGAAACTCTACTCAACAAACAATCAGGCCTGCTGGGTATCTCCGGACTCACCGACGACATGCGAGAGTTGCTGGCCGAAGCACATGAGCACGACGACCGTCGAGCGCGGCTGGCGATTGAAATCTTCTGCTACCGTGCACGCAAATACATCGGAAGTTATCTGGTGGCTATGAACGGGGCTGAAGCGATCGTGTTCACCGGAGGCATCGGTGAAAACTCGGCGGAGATCCGGGCCAGGATCTGCGCTGACCTTAACTGGCTCGGAGTGGAAGTTGATGCGGAACTCAACTCGAAGCACGGTGCTGATAAAGGTGGTCAGATCAGCACCGATAACTCACGCGTTGCAGTGTTCGTTATACCAACGAATGAAGAGTTGTTGATCGCTCGTGATGCAGTACGTGTCGTGAGTGGTACGCCGCAGCGGTTTTAAAGCGACTTCACGGCCTTGCCCTGTCGGATAGTGAATCGCAGGAAACCGTTCGGCATTTCGATTGGTGCCGTACTTGATCGGACCAGGCGGCATTTTTGCGTGAGCAAGGACATCGCGACCTGGTGCGCGAGCCTGTACCGATTGTGCCGACGAATTTCCCGAGGTTGTTGGGATTCGGGACAGGGCGAGCGGGGCGTAGCAGGTTTTGACAGCAGTGGGCAAGAGGCACAAACAGTGCAAGTGACGCGGCGTGTCACTTGATCGCCATGCAAGTCGCTGCTCCTGCTGAGCTAACATCGCGAGTCTCACACGATAACCTGCTCGTCGTCTTCGGCGGGCTGTTGCTCGTGATGCTTCTGGCTGCCCTCGACTCCACGATCGTAGCCACCGCGTTGCCAACAATCGTCGGCGAATTTGGCGGGTTGGCTCACATCTCGTGGGTAGTCACCGCCTACCTGCTCGCGCAAACCATCGTTACCCCAATCTATGGCAAGCTCGGCGATCTCTACGGACGCAAGCGCGTACTGCAGGTGGCCATCGTGATCTTCCTGGCCGGTTCGGCACTCTGCGGTTTGAGCCAGTCAATGACTCACTTGATCATCTTTCGCGCCGTTCAAGGTTTCGGCGGCGGCGGACTGATGGTCACGACGCAGGCCGTCGTCGCTGACATCGTACCGGCACGCGCACGCGGACGTTACCAGGGAGTCTTCGGCGCCGCTTTCGGATTCGCTTCGATTGCTGGTCCACTAGTCGGCGGTTACTTCACGACGCATTGGACGTGGCGCTGGATCTTCTACATCAACTTGCCCGTCGGAATCATCGCGCTCATCGTTCTCGCCGCAACGCTGCCCGCGCAGAGTTCGTATGCCCGCCACGCAGTCGACTACATCGGCGCCGCTCTGCTCGCACTGACACTCGCATCGATCGTACTGGTCACGGATCTTGGCGGCACTGTTTTCCCGTGGCCATCACCGGTGATGATCGGACTGATTGTGACCGCAGTCGCCGGTCTGATCGCCTTCGTTTTGATTGAACGCCGCGCACGCGAGCCGATCCTGCCGCTACAACTTTTTCGCAAGCGTGACGTTTGGGTCACGTCAGTGGTCGGGCTGATTGTCGGCTTCTCGTTGATCGGGTCGGTGACGTATCTGCCGGTGTTTCTCCAGATTGTTAAGGGACTAAGCCCGACGGAATCAGGGTTGCACATGGTGCCGCTGATGGGTGGAACTCTGGCGACGTCGATTCTCGCGGGCCAGCTCGTGAGTCGCACTGGAAAGTACAAGCTGTTTCCCATCATCGGCACGGCTATGGTGACGATCTCCCTCCTGCTGATTTCGACGATGACGGCGGCGACAAGCATGCTCGTAGCGTCGTCATACATGTTGCTGCTCGGCCTCGGTCTGGGTTTCGTCATGCAGGTCCTGATCATCGCCGTCCAAAACGCCGTTGACTATCGCGATCTCGGTGTAGCGACTTCGAATGCGATCCTGTTTCGCTTCATCGGCGGCTCGCTGGGTACTGCGCTGCTCGGCGCCGTGCTCGCAACACAACTACACGCACACATGCAGCGTCTCATGCCCACGGCGACACTCGATCTGATCAGCCCGCAAGCGCTCGCCGGGCTTTCGCCTGAGGTTCGCAGCGCGTACACCGAAGCATTTGTCGCCTCGCTCAGCAATGCGTTTTTCGTCGCTGCAATTATCGCCTTCTTCGGACTGCTCGTAGCGTTTTTGCTACCCGAGCGTCGACTGCGAGAAACGATCGCCGCGGCAGCGGAGGGCGACGTCGCACAAACGTTGGCAATGCCGGCCAACACGGATTCACGTGAGCAGTTGTTACGCGGGCTGGCGGTGCTTGCAGATCGAGACGTGCGGCGCCGTTACATCGCTGCGATTGTCACGCGGGCGGGTGTCGATTTGAGTCCGCGCGCCGCGTGGCTGCTGATCCAGATCGAGCGCGAACGTGACGTTGACGTTAACGAACTGGGGCGACGAGGAAAGTGTGACGCAAAGACTGTGAAGGCCGCGCTGGCGGAACTTTTGCACAAGTCGTTGATTGCAGCAGGCTCGGTTACTGATGTGTACCACCTGACAGACGCGGGTTGCGAGATCTACAACCGTCTGGCAGCAGCGCGTCGCGAACACCTCGCGGAGTTATGGCCTGAGTGGTCGCCGAAGAAACGAGAAGAAGTTGCTGAGATCCTCCGTCGTCTGGCGCGCGAGTTGATCCCCGAAGCCGAAGCTGCCTGAACCTGCGTAGCGAACTTTTTGTTTGACCCGTTCCTGAATCCGCCTGCATAATCCGTCACGAACTCGAAGCTGTAATCTCCATCCTAATCCTCAGGAGAGTCACTCGTGCCAATATTGATCCTGCTCGCTTTTCTGATCATGCCTTATGCCGCCTATTCACAGGACAACGGTGAGGCTCAGACTGTTATCGTCGAAAACGATAAACGCCTGAGTCTCAAATTTACTAATAAGACGGACAACAAGCGCTGCGGGTTCTTCGTCAGTAATCGGGTAGTCAATCAGGAACAAGCATTTGCGATACGAGTCGCCCATTTCCATTACAACTTCCGCCTGGGTTGGGCGGTGTCTGCTCCCCAACTCGGCGGGTCTGCTTTACCCGAACAGGGATGGCTATATATCACGCCGTCGCGCATCACCTTCACTGTTGAAGAAGGAGATAAATCGCATTCGTTTGACGTTCCCCGAACAGCGCTAAAGGGAAAACCAGTTTCGAACCTCGACAAGTATTCAGTCGCCGGCCTGCAAATCAATCTAAAAGAGAAGCTCGCAGCTTCAAACAGCAGAGAGCAAAAATTCGTCTTCCTGATGTATGGAACAAACTGTCAGCAGTTTGAAACAGATCTCGACCCGTATACTAAATTTCTCAAACGCACCATCGATGACTTCGCTAAAGCACAGGATGAATTTAAACGCCTCACTGATTCGCTGACACGCTCCGGCAAAACTGAGGCGGTGGCGGGGTCTGGCAAGTCGAGTTATCTCATTGCCGGTCCGCCGAACCCATATGATGGTCGTCACTTCGCTTGGTTAAGTGCGAACGATGCGGAAAACGGAAGGATGGAGCAGTCCAGGGCGAACGCCGAAAAGGCGGTGAAGTTATTGCAGAGTCCGAGCGATGACTCCGAATTCTTTGCCAGAGGGGTGGCCCATCTGCAACTGGAGAATTACGACCTGGCCATTGCCGACTTTGATAAGGCCATCCAACTGAATCCCGAATCGGGGGTCGTATACATCACCAGGGGCAGTGCTCATGGTTTTAAGAAGAACTACGACAGCGCCATGGCTGACTTTGATAAAGCCATCCAATTAGAGTCCGAACTGGAGGGTGCTTATTTCAGTCGAGGCAGACTTTACTCCAACAAGGGTGACTGGGACCGCGCGATTGCCGACTACGACAAGGCAATTCAATTGGATCCTCAATGGGCTATCGTCTATGTGTTTCGCGGTCATGATTACTCTGCTAAAGGCGACTTCACGCGCGCCCTTGCCGACTACGACAAAGCCATTCAACTAAACCCGCAAAACTCAAATGTCTTCTCTCTTCGGGGTGTCGTTTATGCAAAGAACGGTGATAACGAACGCGCGATGGCCGACTTTGATAAGGCTATTGAATTAAATCCGAAAGAGATGGGCGCTTACGTCAATCGCGGTCATATCTATTACGACAAAGGTGAGTATGAGCGCGCGATTAACGACGTGAACAAGGCCATCGAATTAGCACCGGAAGAGTCTGGGTCGTACGTACTCAGGGGCCAGGCTTATTACTACAAAGGCGATCATGACCGTGCAATCGTCGACTTTGACAAGGCCATTCAACTGAGTCCTCAAAATCCGGACGCTTACATCCAGCGCGGCATTGTTTACGGTCACAAGGAAAACCACGACCAGGCGATTGCAGACTTCAACAAAGCGATCGAATTAGATCCTCTTAAAGATGTCAGCTACTACAACCGAGGTGCGACCTACTTTTTTAAAAGTGACTACGACCGCGGTATCGCCGACTTCGATAAGGCGATTCAATTAAACCCGAAACGCCTGGAGGCTTACTTTTCGCGTGGCGTAGGTTACGCCAGAAAAGATGATCACGACCGTGCCATCGCCGACTTCGACCAGGTAATACAATTGAATCCCAAAACAAAGGACGCCTATTACAATCGCGGCCTTTCTCATGGGAAGAAAGGCGATCTCGATCGTGCGCTTGCCGATTTCGAAAAGGAGATTGAGCTAAATCCGGAGCACGCCCCTGCTCATCTCAGTCGGGGTACTGCTTATTTCTTCAAAGGGGATTATCGGCGGGCGGTTGTCAGCTTTTCAGAAGCTATTCGAATTCAACCCGATTTCATACTCGCATACAAAAACAGATCAAACGCGTACGAAAAGCTCGGCGATAGAGCCAAGGCCAAAGCAGACCGCGACAAGGTAGTTGAATTAGAGAAGCAAACTCCTGTGCCTGAATGAAATCAAAAAAATGGCTATCCTCACCAAATAATCGTTGACAGTCGAGTAAGGTAGTGGTAAGACTACCGCCCTCCCTAACCGACCCTCCCATAACCAATCTCCAGCCCGCCTTACAGTTCGGAAAGGAGCCACTCTACATGAACACCCTTCGAAAGTATTTAGTCTCGGCTTTTGTCGCCATCGTTCTTTCGTTAACTCTGGCGAATGTGACGGCGATGGCCTACTGTCCCGAGGTCGACGATCAACCTCAATACACCTGTTATTACGACGGCGAAGATGAATGCTTCTGTTACTACATGTGCTACTGCCATGTAGGGCCAGATGAATGTGACTTAGCCCTCTTCCGGAATGGATATTCGAGAATTCTGGAAACAGAATAAATCGACACCAATCCACAGCGGAAACTGCAACTCTGCGCGCTTCCTGGCGAGTGCAGGGAGCGCTCAGAGTTGCACCATTCATAAGTAAACGAGCCTGACTCATGAAATATCAAAGGACTCTACGAAGCCTCATCATCTTTGCTTGCTTGCTGTTCGCGAGTGTGTGGCCGGTTGGAAGCGCGGGCCAGGAACAGAAGATGCGACTTGACGGTCGCACGATTCCGCCGAACCGAATGGCTCCGGAGCTTTATTCCGACAACTTGTCGTTGAAAGTCACATTGATGAATTTGCCCGGCGCCGCAACCTTAACCAGCTACTGGGAGGTTGAGTTTCAGGTCTTCTTTGTGCCGGAACGTGATTTCGGAAACAACCTGAAAGACATAAGAAAGGCGGGCAAAAGTCGGGAGCTCAGGCCGGAATATTTCCCAAGCAGAATCCTTCTGGCTACGGGAAAGTTCAACAAACACAAGTTGGGCACACTGAAAGAACGGGCCTTTCTGCGCCGGGGGATTCCGTTTCGAAATAAGATTCCAGCGGAACAGCAAACATCATTCTCCAGTCTCATGAGTTTTTACTCAGTTAAGGTTTTTGACGGGAAGTTGAAGAAGGATATTTACGGCTCGAGCGTGTTCATCGTGCCTCCATTTGAGGACGACACGAATGCAAGCAACAGTCTCATACCTCGGACTGATCTGTTCCTCAACTTCTTCGTGGCCGAGAACGGCTCGCTTTACAGATCGAACAGCAGAAGTGCGAGCGAGAGCACTGAGTGGAAACCAAGATGAGGGTAAACAAATGTCAAATACTGAAACATCGTCGAAGAAAGTAATTTGGATTTCCAGTTTGGCCATAATTTTTGTGCTCGTATTCTGCGCCGGATTTGTGGCCTTTTACACGCGCAACGATCGCAACAAGGTGGCCCCGGAACCGGTTAGTTCAGGCAACTCACTTCCAGCGGCGGAACTGGTTGACGAATCCAGCCAGGTCCTTCCCGAGTCGCAGTTGAAGAACGGGAAGGTCGTGCTTGTTTTCGTAACGGCGGAATGTGATGCGTGCATGAAGGAGTCAGCATTCCTGAAAGACCTTGTCAGCAAACGCCCCGACATACGCTTCTACGGTGTGGTTTCGTTTGGAGACGAGAAGTCCCTCGGCGAAGCGCAGGGGAAATTTCCTTTCCAGGTTTTCTACGATCGCGGGCTTAAGCTTAGAGGCCAACTGGGAATTGATAGAGTTCCCATCAAGGTCTTTGTCGAAAACGGAATCATGAAGAAATCCTGGGGAGGCGCGACGATTGACGAAAAGAAAAAGGCCGCGTTTATTCGGTGGCTCGAGGAAGTGTAAAGGTATCGGAGCGCTGATGTGATCTCATGAAGACGAAACTCTGGTCTGTAGCTCTTATTGCTATCTGCACTCTTGTAGTGACCGGCCGGTGTGTGCTCGCGCAGCAGTCAAAGAAAGAGACAAAACAGCCAGCAGTCTCGGCTGATAAAGAACTGCAGAAGCGAATCAGGCAACAACAGGTTACGCGAATACTCTCGGTGCTGAGTGCGACCGCAGACAACGCAAAGCATTGGACGGATGCAGCGGTTGCCAGCAAGGTTCAGGCTCAGGTCTCAGATGTGATTTGGGACGCTGATGCTGAAATCGCACGCAGCTATCTCATTAGAGCGTGGGAGACGACCGCCAGGGTTGAGATATCCAAACAAGAACGATCCGCTTTCAGAAACCAATCCCCGCGAACAGAAGCGAGGCGCGAGGTAATTCTGGTTGCGAGAAAACGTGCTCCGGACCTTTCAAAGAAATGGTTGCAGCAAATGGCCCAGGAGTCGGAACAAGAACAACACGAGCGCGGGGCGTTTGACGATCGTACACCGCGCAGCACGTTGCTACTTCAAATGGCCCTGCAGATTGTCAGCGACGATCCAGAAGCCGCGGCGGCACTCGCAACGGAGAGTTTACAGGATGGAATTTCTTTCGGGTTCCAGCAGGTATTGATCAGGAT
This sequence comes from Pyrinomonadaceae bacterium, assembly GCA_036379695.1. Lineage (GTDB taxonomy): Bacteria > Acidobacteriota > Blastocatellia > Pyrinomonadales > Pyrinomonadaceae > PSRF01. The sequence continues at coordinate 10,509 of DASVGE010000092.1, forward strand.
TCAGGAAAAAAATTTCGAGCTGTCCCAAAGAGTGTTCCGCACAGCCCTCGCGCGGCTCAGGACCGCTGGTATGGTGGATCCGAACGAGTTACTGATTCTTTATGCGTACCTCTATACGCCGGGACGAATTGTCGCTGCGAACACAGACGGAAATCCGGGGCGTATCCAGATAGCCGTAGGCAGAAACCCGCCGCAAATTGCTGCTGCCGCACAATTGAACCCGGCGCTTGCATTGGACTTTTTGCAACTCGCAGCGAATCTCTTGATTAGCGCGCCGGTACCCGCCACCACTGCGAATCCGTCCCTTGCCGCGCGCTTGCAGCTTAGCGTGATTAATGCCCTCATGGGTCCAATCTCGGACCGCCTGCCTGAGTTGGCAGTGGCGCTGCAAACGCGAGCGCAGCAAATCGTAACGGAAGCACGGCTGAATACTGCGCCGCAAACGGCACCGCCAAACAGGCCCGCATCGTTGCCGGGAGAAACGAGTGAGAGTTTCGCTGAGCGACGTGTCGATCTCCTGGAAGAGGCAGCGCGAAATGAAAATTTCACGATCGGCCGTGACATTGCTTTTGCGAAAGCCGCTTTAGCTACTACGGTTCAGAATTATTCGCGAGGATGGGAGCTTGCAGGGAAGATAGACGATGGGAAGTTGCGCGACAATCTGAAAAACTGGCTCACGTATCGGGCGACGCTTCACTTCGTTAGTGAAAACAACCTTGATAAAGCTTACGAATTAGCCGCGAAGAACAATGATCCGATCCAACGCGCGGCGAGTTTGGTCGTCGGTGCTCAACAGTTAGTCAAAGCTAAAGATGCGACGCGTGCGAGCCAATGGCTGGTGGAGGCACGCTCGCTGGTTCGGAAAGTTGATCCGGATGAAACGTCGGTTCACGTCGCATTCGGAATCGTCTCGGCCTTTGCAAAGATCGATCGGGTAGTTGCGTTCGATGTCTTATCGGAGGCCGTGAGACAAATGGGCAAGACGACGCTTACTTCGGCGGATGAAGATCGCGCGCCGTTGCTCAAGCGTTTCTCTGGTTTTGAATCATCAGCGGACTTCACCTATGGGACTGAAGGGTTCAGTTTAAGAGCCGCAATCGGCGCCTTTGGTCCGGAACAGTTTGAGGATGTCCTGGCGATAGTCAATCGAATCACACCCGCGGAACTTCACGGCCTGGCAATCATAGAATTATCCCGGAAGTACCTGAAAGCCACCCCACAAATTTAAGTTCTTAGCCTGCGAAGGCGGCCTGCTGGCAACCTGCGCCGGAAGCAAGACTCATATCTGGAGCATTTAAGTACCGCAGGTATCTTCTTGGCGTATGTGAACCAGGGGCGGTAGACTGACGATGGACCGTCTGTAAATCACGTGATCGCTGTTCAAAGGAGCAAACCATGAGCAGAATCTTGATTCTATTGAGCGCCTTCCTCATCTGGTCGAATGGTTCATCCACGTTTGCCCAGGACAACAAGCAAAGTGGCGTCGCAACCACTCAAGCCAAACCCGAAACTGAGAAGCCAAAAACCGAAGTGGATCAACTGCTGGAAAAAGCGAAGGAGCGTGGTGAGCTCGTCGTCGCGAGATGTCTTGAGAACTGCGGTGAGAACGTTGTTGAAGGAAACGTTGAAGCCGGCCGCGCGCTTGAGCTGCCTAAACCTGGTTATCCTCCACTGGCCCGGGCCGCACGTGCCTCTGGCCAGGTGGTAGTCCAATTGATAGTCGATGTTGACGGAACGGTAATGGCAGCAGCCGCGGTTAGTGGACATCCGTTGCTGTATGGAGTGTCAGTGGAAGCTGCAAAAAATTCGCGATTTGAACCTACGAAACTCGACGGCAAGCCTGTGAAAGTGACCGGCGTGATCACCTACAACTTCGTCAGTCAGTAATGTGTAGCCGATGTTCCTTGCGACCAAATTCTGCGTTGCCGTTATAACCTTTGCGATCGGCATCGCTGCCAATTTCGCCTGGACTATCACTCGCACGGACCCGATACGCTGGTAGCCAACTACGGCACTGAAGAGATCCGCAGGCTGAAGGAGTGATCCTCGAGGCTAAGCCAGGGGACACAACACGGTCGAGCTTAACGAACTGGTCTAATTGAGTTTTCGTGACTGGTCTTCACAAAGCGGTCCCCCACGCTGCTCACTCTAACTTTGCTTTAGTTTCCCTGGTACAAGCGGATACAACTAGTCATATAACCAGCCGTCCAGGTTCGAATTCACTGAGGGACTCGCCATGTATTCCCGTTTTACTCTGCGCCCTACCTTTAAAATTATCCTTGTGCTGTTTATTTGCTCAGCACTGCTGCCAATCCCCTATGATTTGTTTTACAGAAGTGTAACTGCGCAGGGCGATGGTCAGGGCCTGAAACAGTCACCGCGACCGACACCGGGAAAACCTGAAGGTACGTTTCCGGACCTGGACACCGTAAAGAGCGAGTCGCAGCTCGCACGGGAAGCGCTGCCACCGATTCCTTCCACCATTCGTTCCCCGAAGAACTCTGGCAAGCCATGGGATGGACGCCGTGTGGGCGATCCGTTACCACCTCAAACATCGGGCCATGATCTCGAGCGCGGCCAGACGCGACGCGCGCACGCACGGCGACGCGAGAGTGCTCCGCCAGCGGTGCTCGACGATCAGTTTGTACAGAACTTCTTCACCTGGGCCGCGGTACGCGCGCCCTACGCAAACGAGCTAACTTTTTGGAACGATCAGTTTCGTGTTGCTTATGCGCAGGGCCAGTCGTCAGTAATGCTGGCCGGGGTCGCGTTGGGTAAGACGCTGTTTGAGTCGGCCGAGTATGCCGCGCGCAATCGCAACGATCACTGGTATGTCTAC
>DASVGE010000093.1:0-22531 GCA_036379695.1 Pyrinomonadaceae bacterium
TTTGGCCATAGCGGTGCCAAGGCACCGCACTCCAAAGAGGCGTCCCCTTATCTGCGGCGTCTCAAGATCATCATGAGAAGTAAGATCACGCCCACGATGAAGAGCACGATCGAGCCGGGCCAGATCCACCAGCCGCCTTCAGAACTGTAACCACCAACCAGAATGCAGCCGCTCGATGAGAGCAGTAACAGCGCTGCGATAACGATCTTAAGTCGCACGTGGCGCCATCCCCGGCTGCGGCTTGTGCTCCGGCTCCGTCATTTGCCTGGCTGTGTCCTGCACTTTGTCGATCGCCCCGCGTGCGACTTCCTGCGCTTTATCAACCAACCTCTCGCTCGTTTCGCCGATGTACTCGCTTTCGATTTGCGTTGACGGCAGCGCCAGTCCGATCGCTGTTCCGGCTGCCACCGCGACTGCACCCACCGCAAGTGGATTGCTGCGCATCAATTGTCCGAAACGCGTACCGACTGAGTTTGCGCTCTCTTTCGCCATTGAGCCGAGATTACTCAACGCCTCGGTAGATCGATGTGCCAGATGGCTGGCGCCATCTTTGACCTGATCCAGAGTACCGCTAGCCGTGCCCGTGCCCGTGTATCGCGTTTGGTTCATTTGACCGCCGGCGCTGAGGTTTTGATTCCTCGGGCGCAGCGAGGTGTTTCGCGTATAGTCGTAACCGTTTCCACGACGGCTCTTCATCCAAAGCATTCCCACTCCGAGTCCGATCAATGCAAGTGGAAGCGGATTCCTCCACATGCTATAGCCGACTGACGTTCCTGCTTCTTTGATTGTACTTCCCGCACGACTCATCGCTTCTCGCGCCGGCTCCGTTACTTCTCCAATTGTTTCCATAACTCTTTCAACCTTTCCTATCGTCGCATCGCGAACGGTTTCCTTAACCTGGCCCATCAGATGTTCCGGACTGAGCCTCTCCTGAATCTCATTAATCGTCTGACTCATTTCAGCGCGAGTGTCTTCGATCTCAGCTCGTATCTGCTCGGCATCTTCTTCGTAGTCAACAGCAGATCCGGACGCGATAGACTCAGTCGCAGCAGTGTCGGGTTCGTCCCAGTTCGACGTATTTATTTTATTTGTTGCTTCGCCCATGTTGCGTCCTCCTTCAAAGTCTCGACTGTCTCGCGCGGTGTCAGGTCAGCGTTTTGCAGTGCAGACATTGCCTTGCCGATCATCAACCAGGCAATGAGCGCGACTACGGCTCCCACCAGCAATGCTGCGCCCCACGTAGGCATGTAGTTATCCAGTAACATGATGATGGCCGCGATTATCGCGAGCATCCCCGCGTACGCGACGGCGCCTCCGACGACCAGATAACCGACGTTCCTGCCGAGGTACTTTGCTTTCTGCGTAACTTCGAGCTTGGCCAGATTAACTTCCTGCCTGACCAGGTTGCTCATGTCCGACGCGAGATCGCTGAACAGATCTCCCAGCGGCCTGTTATCCATTGGGCGGTTTTCATTAATTCGTTGCATATGAAATACCTCCAATGTTGCTAAACGGTACCAGCACCAGGCCGCGGCATCGCCACAGGAGCGTTCCGATCAAGTGGCGGAACTTCCGTGTAGTACGGCGACGACCGGTAATCCAGGTTCGCCGAATGCTGAGACGCTGCGTCCATCGAACTCCTGATCAGGCGCGCGCCGGCGAAGCCCAACAAGAACGCGCCACCGATTAACAACGCCGGCTGGCGTCGTCCGAAGTTTTGCACGTCGTTGAGTAGTCGTTTTGCATCCTGCTCGCGAATGTAGTTCGCGAAGCGCTCGAGACTGTTCGCGGCTTTCTCGCCGTACTCGGCTGCATAGCGTGCGATAGGTCCGTTTGCCTGGCCGGAAAGATTCTGGCCGAACTGCCTGACGGCATCCACTACCGACGATAGTTCGTTGGCAGCAGTTTCTTTCCCACGATCTATCTGTGTACCTGCTTGTTGCTGAACTTGATTGACGATCTCTCCACCGGCTTGTTTGGCCTTCTGAAGTAGATCCTGATCTTGATTTTGCTGTCCGGTTTGTTGCTGTCCGGTTTGTTGTTGACCGGTTTGTTGATTGGTTGCACCTCCGCCCATCGACGACGATGCCTCACTACCTTGCGGTTGCTTGCTGGCTCCCTGTTTGGGAGCTGCCGAAGCGGCGCGTTTATTCGTTTCTCTTCTTGGTTCCATTTGAAAACCCTCCCTTTGCTCGCTCTAAAACTTATGTGCTTAGTCAACGATGGAATTATTTCAAAACGAGTTTATTCGTTTCATTTTCCTGTGATCGGATGACTGCAGTCCCTCACAACTCAAACAAATTCTGTTCCGCAAGTCGTGTGTGTGTTTTGTGCTTCATTCGGCGCGGAAAAGAGACATTGGCAAGGTATGCTTTTTGACTTCATCATTCAATCAATTCTTGCAAGGGGGAAATCAATGGCAACAAATGTAGAGAGAGGAACTATGAGTCGTGGCTTGTCATCGCGCGACGACGACGCGACTTATTTAACAGGGCGAGCTGAACCCGGCTTGCCGTCGGCGAGCGCAAAGAAGTTAGCGAAAGGTTTGGGTTGGTTCAGCATCGGACTCGGACTCGCTGAACTACTCGCGCCGCGCGCCATCGCCAACATCACCGGTGTTTCAAACAGGCGCACGGGTTTAATACGACTGTACGGTCTGCGTGAGATCGCATCGGGCATCACGATCTTTTCACAAGAGAAACCAACAGAGGGTGTGTGGTCACGTGTCGTCGGCGATGCGCTGGATCTAACCAGCCTGGGCATGGCCGCGGCAAATCCAAACGCGAATAGAGGAAGAATCGCCTTCGCGACTGCGAACGTGCTCGCCGTCACTGCTTTGGACGTGATGTGTGCGATGCAACTCAGCGGCAACGGCACACGCGGCATTCACGCGAAAGGCTCGTGCGTAGTGAACCGCGCGCCTGAAGACGTTTATGCGTTCTGGCGCAACTTCCAAAACCTGCCGCGCTTTATGCGCCACGTCGAGTCAGTCGAGGATCGCGGCGATGGCCGTTCGCACTGGCGGGTTAAAGGTCCGGCGGGCATGGACGTTGAATGGGACGCGACGATCATCGCCGACGTTCCCAACGAAGTGATCACCTGGCGCTCACTGGAAAACTCTGACGTCGATAACGCCGGCGCGGTGCGTTTCGAGCGCGCTCCGGGCGGTAGAGGCACGATCGTCAGAGTGAATATCAAATACAACCCAATCGCAGGACCGATCGGCGCCGCGGTAGCAAAACTGTTCGGCGAAGAACCGGAACAACAGTTGGACGACGACCTGCGACGTTTCAAACAAGTGATGGAAGTCGGCGAGGTTGTTGTTTCCGAAGCGACTCTGTTCGGTACGGGTTACATGACGCAGCGTCCGGCGCAACCGGCGAGCGGAACTGAGCTCGAAGAAGCGGAGATGCTGCCGAGCCAGACCGCAACCAACTACGGTGGCTCAGCAGAAGAGGGATTACAAGGACGAGCAGCAGGAAGGGGTACGCTATGAAGGCAAACTGTTGGTACGGAAAGACAATAATGAGCGTTCAGGAAGTTCCGGATCCACAGATCCTTAACCAGCGCGACGCGATCGTAAAAATCACCTCGACTGCGATCTGCGGCTCCGACCTGCACCTGTACAACGGGTTCATTCCGACGATGCAGAGAGGCGACATACTCGGTCACGAATTCATGGGCGAGGTTGTCGAGGTCGGCCGGGAAGTTCACAACTTGAAAGTCGGCGATCGCGTGGTCGTGCCTTTCCCGATTGCGTGTGGCAACTGTTTCTTCTGCACGCAGCAGATGTTCTCGCTTTGTGAAAACTCCAACCCGAATGCGTGGATGGCGGAGAAGATGTTTGGTCACGCGCCCGCGGGTATCTTTGGCTATTCGCACCTGACGGGTGGTTATGCCGGCGGTCAGGCGGAGTACGCCCGCGTGCCGTTTGCGGATGTGGGTCCGATTAAAGTTCCGAGTCATTTGAGCGACGAGCAGGTGCTCTTCCTTTCAGACATCTTCCCGACCGGTTGGATGGGCGCCGAGATGTGCGATATCAAACCTGGCGACACGATCGCGATCTGGGGTTGTGGGCCTGTGGGACAGTTCTCGATTCGCAGTGCTTTCCTGCTCGGCGCGGAGAGAGTGATCGCGATCGATCAGGTGCCCGAACGTTTGCAGATGGCGGAACAAGGCGGCGCTGAAACCATCAACTACGAAGAACAAAATGTTTACGAGGCGTTGATGGACATGACTGGCGGCCGCGGACCTGATGCGTGCATCGACGACGTTGGCATGGAAGCACATGCACCGGGGATCATCTTTGCCTATGACCGTTTAAAGCAGGCGATGATGCTCGAGACCGATCGACCGCACGCGCTGCGCGAAGCCATCATGTGCTGTCGCAACGGTGGGGTGGTCTCCGTGATCGGTGTTTATGGCGGATTCATCGACAAGTTTCCGATGGGCTCGGTCATGAATCGTTCACTCACGATCAAGACTGGCCAGGCGCACGTGCAGAGATACATGCGTCCGTTGCTGGAGAGGATTGAGAACGGCGACATCGATCCGAGTTTTGTGATTACTCACCGGTTGAGTCTTGACGACGCACCGCACGGGTACGACATCTTCAAGAACAAGAAAGACAACTGCATCAAGGTTGTGTTGAAGCCGGATTGGAAAGGAAACGGTAACGGTAACGGTACTGTGCACTAAAGAAAGTCAGCCGCAGATTTCACGGATTGAATCCGGATCTGGTCCGTGAAAATCTGTGGCGCGCTTTTAGTGTGAACGAGAGATCAATTGTGTGAGGTCAGTAAAGTTTTCGTGATATCAGGTTTGGGGGCTTGGAATAGTTTCTGTTTTGGCAATGAATCGGTTGAGAATATCAGGCACGAGGCGTTCCGCGAATCCCGCGATGAACGACCAGATGACGAGTAGTGCGAATGAAACGCCATCTCTAGGACCGGTTCCTCTTACAAAGTCTTTCATCTGCAGAATACCTGTTCGTTCGGTGTCAGTACGAACAGGAAGAGATGTAGCATTTGGATTAGGGGATGATGCAGTACCAGCCCCTGTCGTATCCGAATTACCTGACTGTATTGCCGGTGGTACTGCAGCATTGGGGCTAATGCTAATAGTCTCGATTTTTGGAAAAGCGGCTCCCTGCAGAATTCCTGCGGCAAACAATACAAAGAGCAATGAGGCAAACACTGCTCCATAAAGCGGCGAAAGGGAGAGGCCGGTCCAGCTATTAGCGAGCGCCGCAAGATTAAAGAGTGCGTCACCCTCAACAGGCGCGCTTTGTATGCGCTGCAACATGCTTATGCAACCACCGATAACTCCTGCATATGCAACTGAACTTACAGTGATAGCAAATGGTCCTGCGAGGAGCATGTCATCCCTGCTGACAAGGTAAGAGCCGCCGAAGCTAATTATTAGCAGCACTGACAACATAACCAAGATCCAAATGGTCATCGTTACCGTTTTTCTCGTTAGTACTTCGCGCATACCTTCGCGCATGGGCAACATCGCATAATACAAATAGAACTTACTCAGCAAATATCGGACATCTGCTCGGAGGACACGAGTGATTATGTCGGCTGACTGCGACATTTGATCGAATTCCGGCGTCGCATCATCGGGTAGTGACAGAAGCTCGGGTGGTTGTGAATTTATTGGTAACGTAGACTTCTCTTTGTTATTGGGCTCAATGAGGATGGCAGTCAAGTTCGGGGGCTTAGAAGCAAGATATTCAGCGTATTCTTTTTGTCCCGCGATACTGCGATACTTCGACCGCGCGTCGTAGGCTTTTCGTATCAGGTTCTCAAGCGGCCTTTCGTCAACCAGCATCAAATCGAAAGTGTAAATATCGCTCCACGTTAGTTCATAAATCATGCGCTTTTGATAAATGGATTCAAGGAGATTTACCAACGATTGATTCTGGATGCCGGGCTTGAGAGCCAGGTATTCGCTGTGAAGATGATCGAAAAAAAGCAAAGCGTAATCAGGAACAATATATTTGAGCGCTTGTTCAGGAGCAGGTAGTTTATCGAGACCGCTTTGTGTGTCTGCAACGTTCGCAGCTGGTTGCATTTTCTCCTCCGCTTAGCGTTATTCCTTCGGCCAGTCAGCCGCGGCGGCTTGTTGTCGGATTGCATACTGGCCGGTTGGAACCTGCTGCCTGGCGTTGCGTTGACTACCTGTCTTCGCGGCTTCTTTGTAGAAGGCGTGCCAGTATTTGGCGGCTTGCCAGATGGCTTCGGGGCAACTGGTTGCGGAGGCGAGCCCCGGAGTGAGTTCAATCCCCGCGATGCCGTAAACAGTTTCGACGAAGGCTGCGCTCGGAAGTCCGAGCCCGTCAGTCAGAGGATTGCTCGCCTTACCACACACCCAGACGTAACTGAGCCACGGCAGCATCAACGTTGGCAGATCGATGATGTTGCGTTGCGCCGGCCGTCTCGCTTCGCGATCGCCGGCGATGAGTTTGGCGTTGATGAGTATCTTCTCGGTGTCGCGAGTAAAGCGGATCACCGCGATGTTGGGGAAACGCTGCGGGTCGTCGTAGTTGCTTATGCTACAGGTCTGCACGCCATTGGCAGTTGCGATGTCTGAGGCATCACCGGAGAGGTCGAGCGGCACTGAAAGAAAGTTAGTGTCGTCAAGCAGAATGCCGGCCAGCGACCATCTACTCGGCGTCATGTCATGGCGCGCATGCGACTGCGCCACGCGAATACGGAAATGCGAGACCGCGGCTCCGCCCAACAGCAACACGCCATCCTTAGCTTTCACTCGCTTCAGCCAGGCGCTGTTGGTCTCGTTTGGCTCGGCTTTGACTTCGTCCAGTTTCTCGTTTGCTTCGGTGGCGGTTGATTGGCGAATTGAGATCACGATGTTTACTCCTCAGATAAGTTCGATTGGCGCGCGCAGGATGTTTTGTGACTGGACCGGCATGCCGCCTCGTGCAATAGGCCAGAAGCGCGGAAGCATCTCTACGCGTTGCGGGCTCGGCGCTCTGAACTCGAGCGTCAGAAAATGATCGCGGCCCTGCGAGAAATCAAACTCGGATGAAATCTGGCCAAACACGTGCGGCGCGGGGGCGTACTTTCCTTTCGCGCCCGGCACCAGTTGCATCGGCGACGAGATCACTTCGTAGAGTTTTGTTCCGAGCTCGGGACGTAGACCGGTAACGGCGATGCGTCCGAAGTGGACGTCGCCGGTGAGGATCACGATCGAGTGTTGCGAATCACGCAGGTAGCGTTTCAACTCTTCATACTGTCTGGTGAAATCGGGTAGTCCGTAATCTTTGATACTGCCGGCCTCGGCGAAGAATGGTTGGCCCAGCACCAGGATGCCTGGTCCATTCAAGCCGCGAGTCCATTTGCCGATCTCGTTGAGATTGGCTTGCGACATGAAGTCGCCACCACCTGAGCCGCGGCTGAAGCGCGTCTCGCAGACGCAGAATGAGAGCGGATCGATATTGAACCTGACCGGCGCGCTGGGAACGGTTTGAAAAATCTTGTAGAGCGTAGAAGCAATCGCCCACCACTCGTCGCGTCCCTTCTGTCTCAGCGTAAAAAACGGCACGTTCAACCCGATGTCCGGAGCATTGTTCCAGAACTCGTGATCGTCTGAGGTAAAGAAGTTGGCGCCGTGTTTGAGCAGTTGTCCGAAGCCGCCACCTTCGGCAGTCTGCTGCGTCCAGGCGTCGACGTAGGTTTTGAAACAACGGTGCTCGAGCCAGTTTCGACTGCGAAACGGATTGAGAAAGTCCTGCGGTGGGTTATCCAGGTAAACCTGATCGCCGCAGAGAAACTTGATATGCGGCCGCGCGGAGGCGGGCAGGTTCATGTAGGTCCGGCCGACGTTGCCGTTGGGATCTTCGCGAGCAAAGAAACAAGAGCCAAGCATGGCGATGAACGGCGGATCGGCTGGCCCGGGCAACCGCCACGGGATCGTGTCAATGCTGGCGTCGGCTTTCCACTCGCCGGCGACACGCAACGTTAGGAAGTAACGCGATTGCTGTGTCAGGTTGTTTAGTGTGACCCGCTGGTATTGGATGGTGTAATTTCCGTCCGCGGTTCTGAATGTGGACCAACCGGAATTCAACGGAACCTGGTTTGATCCATACTCCAGCACCGTCGCGGCCGGATTTAGGTTCTCGTTAATGGCGGCGACCCAGATGATCGCGTCATTAGCAAAAACCTCGTTGGGTATGACGAGATATGACATCTTGATTTGAGCCGCAGATTACGCTGATCTGTGTAAATCGATTTAAACAGATCTGCGTGAATCTGTGGCTAAAGATTGGGAGTCACCAGCGCGGGTAGCTCTTGCCGTTGATCTTGTAAGAAAGCACGTAGTTGACTGCGAGCTTCGGTGTTTGCGTGTTCAATGGAAACCACGACGGCAGCCACGACCACTTTTTCCCCTGGTCTTTTTCATACTGCGCGTAGCTCTCGTTATCCATCCATTTGTTTCGCCAGTAAGTTTTTTGCGGACCGGCGCGAAACGCGACCGTGTTGTTGACCGGGTTGAGAAATTCCCACTCTATCTCGTTCATCTCAGCCACCGGCCACCAGAAGTCGCCATTCGCGAGTTTGCTCTTCTGCTGCAGGAAGAGCCACAAGGGTTGCGGGCACCAGTCGGGTCTTTCGGCCGGGAAACCTTTGCCGGTCACTCTTTCATAGATTCCGACCTCCGCGCCGACGCCGCCAGGAAAGTTCGGTGAACTCAGGAACTGCTGGCACCAACCTTTCCACAATTGAATTACGACGGGCTTGCCGTTGATCGTGTCTTCAACGATTTCGGTGCCATAGTCAGGCCATTGCAGGGCTTTAAAGCATGGCAACGCGGCGGCGGCGGCTTTCAACTCGTCTGACGTCTCGACGTATTTATATCCAGTCGGTTCCTGGTAGGCGACAGTCAGGTGCATCATGAGGATCTCCTTTGGGGTAAGTAAAACTCATTGATGGCAGTTAACGAAGTCTGCCTGAGACAAACAGGTCGGCTCATCATTAATGAGAGTTTCCGACGGTTTCGTTAGCCGACCTGCTCACGGATGCTGCATAGCCTACCGCTGCCGGACCGGTTTGTCACTATCCTCTACTGCTTTATGAGATTTTTGGCTATTTCATTTCTTGAACAGCTTATCGAACGCTGCTCGTGCGTCTGTTGGCGCGCCGGAAGAGGTTTGACGCTCGACGACAGTTCGCGGAAGGAACAGTTCGCAGGTGTTGCGTGCTTGCTTGTTGACTATGCGTGTGGTGACAGGCTTGCTGCACTGGAAGCGCGCGCCCGGATCGAAAAAGTTGCACTGGCGACAAGTGTGCAGATCGCCTTTGCAGTTGGGGCAGGAGCTTTCGAAGACGATGTTCGTGGGCGCCTTTGCGCCGCAGTTAGCGCATTTGACCGTCTCGCCAAACGCCATCATCTTTGGCGACCGCGGACCTTCACGATCGACCGGCTTTGATTGCGGCGGCTTGGACTGCGGCGATCTTGATCGCTGCGGCTCGCGATCGTTATCCATGTAGCCGCGGTGACGATATTTGCGATCACTCATCTCTGCGCTCCCGTTGATAAACGTGGGACGCATCATACGTGAATTTCGGCGAGCGCAACAGGTTTAGGCGACTCTTTGGAGTGCGGTGCCTCGGCACCGCTTTGGCACAGCGGTGCCAAGGCACCGCACTCCAGGGAGACGCTCAATTAACCGACGTTAAAATCTGTGGGAGGGGACTCTTATAACCTTCGCGATACTAAAGGACACGGTATATCCAAAGAGCCTGAACGCGATTGTCATTCGATTTTCTCCGGGGATTGAGTAGAAACCGATCTCACGCGCAGGATAAGAGGTTCACGCGCACCTAACAACGGAGACCTCTGCCTTTTTAATCGGCAGGATTCTGCTATATCTCAGGTAATCTGTGCTTTTGTGCTTTTTTGTGGCATGCTGCGCAGCAATTCAAGTCTCGCCGAAACCCAGGAGGATAGTCATGAAGTTGCCCCTTGAGCGCCGGAGCGTGTGCTGCTTTGTTCTGTTGCTTGTGCTGTTTTCGACGGCATACGCACAGCGTGGTTCGTTCACGCTGGAGCAGATCAAGAGTTATCCGTTTCCGAACGAGCTGACGACGGCTGCGACGGGTTCGCGGATCGCGTGGGCGTTTAATGAGCGAGGTGCGAGGAATGTTTGGGTCGCGGAGGGACCGGAGTTCAAGGCGCGAAGGTTGACCAACTATGAGATGGATGATGGGCAGGAGTTAACGAGTTTATCTATCTCAGCGGACGGAAAATACGTGGTCTATGTTCGCGGCGGAGATCACGGCTCGAACTTCGACAGTGCCGTTGCGGTCAACCCGGCTATGTCGCCGGCGCAGACGAAGGTGCAGATCTGGAGCGTTCCGTTTGCCGGTGGCGAGCCGAAACTTCTGGGCGATGGCGACGAGCCGCTGATCTCGCCAAAAAACGATAAGGTGGTGTTCGTTAAAGATCGCGGCATCTGGTCAGTTCCACTCGAAGGCTCGACACCAGCCAAACGTTTCTTCCACGCGCGTGGCGATTGCGGCGCGCCCGAGTGGTCGCCTGACGGATCGCGGCTGGCCTTTATCTCCAACCGCGGCGATCATTCCTTCATCGGCGTCTACACAAACGATTCGACACCGATCGCGTATCTCGCACCGTCGACTTCGCGCGACTCGAGCCCGCGCTGGTCACCTGACGGAAAGCGAATCGCATTCGTGCGACGACCCGGAAACGGTGGCGCTCCCGAAGCGATTCTCGACCAGCGCCCGCAAGCGTGGTCCATCTGGACCGCCGACGCCACGACCGGCGAAGGACAGCAACTCTGGAAAAGTCCATTCACGTTGCGTGGCTCGCCGCCGACAACCCACGGCAACGCAAACCTGCACTGGGCCGCGGCCGGCCGCATCGTCTTTCTTTCTTACCTCGACGGGCAGCCACACCTTTACTCGATTCCGGAAAACGGCGGCGAGCCTTTGTTGCTCACGCCCGGCAACTACATGGCCGAGTACATCTCGATCAGCAACGATCGCCGTTACCTCGTCTTCGCCGGAAACGCAGGCACTGACCCCGACGACATCGATCGCCGTCACATCGTGAAGGTGCCCGTCGATCGCGCGGAACCGGTTGTGATAACTCCCGGCAAAGGTCTTGAGTGGACACCATTCGTCACTGGCGACGGCAAACACATCGCGTACATCAGCGCCACCACGCAACGTCCGCCACTACCAACCGTGATGCCGGCGGCCGGCGGCAAATCGACAACACTCGCCGAAGATCGCATCCCGCGTGAGTTTCCAGCGTCACAACTGGTCATCCCGAAGAAAGTGGTCTACAAGGCGCCCGACGGCGTTGAGATTCACGGGCAGTTGTTCGAAGCTGCGGGCGGCGCGGCGAAGAAGCCGGCGATCGTGTACGTTCACGGTGGTCCACCACGACAGATGCTTCTCGGCTGGCACTATTCTGACTACTACTCAAACGCATACGCACTGAACCAGTATCTCGCGAGTCGTGGTTACCTCGTGTTGTCGGTGAATTTCCGTTTGGGCATTGGCTATGGACATGATTTTCATCGTCCGCCGAATGCGGGCGTGCAGGGCGCGGCGGAGTACCAGGACGTCAAAGCCGGCGGTGAGTATTTGCAGGGGCTGGCCCAGGTTGATGCGAAGCGCATCGGGATCTACGGCGGCTCGTATGGCGGCTATCTGACGGCGTTGGCGCTGGCGCGCGACTCGCAGTTGTTCGCTGCCGGAGTCGACATACACGGCGTACACAACTGGATCGTCGAACGCGCCGCGCCGTTGCTCGAGAATCGTTACGAGAAGCCACCGGACGTGCAGCGCGCGCTCGACGTGGCGTGGCAGTCGTCACCGGTTTCGTCGATCGCAACCTGGAAGTCGCCGGTGTTGTTGATTCACGGTGACGACGATCGCAACGTGCGTTTCAGCCAGACGACTGATCTGGTGCGACGTTTGGAGAAAGCAGGAGTGGCGTACGAAGAGTTAGTCATACCTGACGACACGCATCACTTCATGCGCCATGCGAACCTTGTGAAAGTTAACTCCGCGGTGGTGGCTTTCTTCGATCGTGTGTTCGGAATGAATCGTGGCAGCGAGTGACGACTAATCACGTCGCTTCATGTCGGTCCTTCAGGATCGCGTGGCCTTTTGTTAGCCAGGCAATAGCGAATGCCACTATCGCTACGGTTTCCGGCCAGAATATCGAACTGGTGTAGTCCCGTAGCTTTATGATCACGACCAGGGCGATGCAGATGACCATCACGATGCCGCACGCGATGTAGACCTTGTTTCGCCATCGCTTTCGGTTGATATCGTCCGATGGACCGGGCTTCGTGAAGCGAAAGATCGTCAGGTAGCTGATGATCAAAAAGAACGCGCCGACGACGTAAATGTGATAGCCGAGTGGGCCATGGTTTCTGTAGCACTCGTCCGTCAGGATGTTCGGAAACTTTGCTTGTATCAGTGGGTGATACTCCGGCTCGGTCGGCAGCAATCCGATCGCGACCGCGCATGCGCCCGCGATGTTAGTCAATACATTGTCCTGCGTGTCGGTGCCGCGATAGCAAAAGAGGAACACACCAATCGCCGCTAGAGTTCCAACAAACAAATCTCTCATACTGGTGTAGTAATAAGCGCTGATCGACGTGTTCGATGGAATCTGCTCGAAGTAATACGCGCCCACTCTGACGAGTATCGGCATCAGCAGCCCGAGGTAACCAACTGCTTTGCGCAGTGTCAGATATGAGACGATAAGCTCAGCATCAAGGGGATTTCGGGGGGCCATTTGGGGTCTCCTTTTGAAGCATTTGCCACGATTTTCACGGATAGGCACGGATTTCTTTGTAAATCAGTTTCTATCCGTGTAAATCCGTGGCAACACTTGCTATTGGTTATGAGGATTTACTTGGATTTGTTTCGTGAGAGAGTATAGTCGATGGTCGATCAACTGAATGAAGTCAAACATTTTCCGTGCTCGTCGTGCGGGGCCGATCTTGTTTACGAGCCGGGTGACGGGTTCCTTACTTGTCCTTACTGCGGACACAAGGAGGCCATTCCTGAAAGCGCGGCGCGAGTCGAGGAGCAGTTGTTCGAGCAGCACCTGCGGATTCGCCCGGAAGAGATGGCGCCGCTGGCAACCAATGCGCTCGAGGTGCAGTGCCAGAGCTGCGGCGCGAAATCGATCTTCACTCCACCGGAGGTCGCAGGCAGATGCGAATTCTGTGGCGTGCAGATCGTGGCCCAACCGACGTCGTCCGATCCGATTCTGACGCCCGGCGGAGTGCTGCCGTTTCGCATCACGCAGCCACAAGCCAGTTCTGAACTTCGTCGCTGGCTTTCATCACGATGGTTCGCGCCCAGTGGTCTCAAACACTTTGCTCAACCCGATGCGATCCACGGCGTGTACATTCCTTTCTGGACCTACGACACGAGCACCACCACCGACTACACGGGCCAGCGCGGCGAGTACTACTACGTAACCGAACATTACACCGAGCGTGACGCGCAGGGCAGGGAAGTGCAACGCACGAGACAGGTGAGACACACGCGCTGGTATGACGCTTCCGGTCGCGTCTCCGGTACGTTCGACGATGTTTTGATTGCCGCGACTCTCTCGCTGCCGCCGCATCGTTTAGCCGCTTTAGAGCCGTGGGACCTGGACCAGTTGAAACCCTACAATCCGGCGTTTCTGTCAGGCTTCAAAGCGCAACGTTATCAAGTGGATCTCGCGGGCGGTTTCGAACGCGCGAAAGCCGTCATCGCGCCGGTGATTGAGAGTAATGTGCGCAGCGATATTGGTGGCGACGAGCAAAGGATTCACAGTCTCGAAACGTGGTACAGCGAAACCACGTTCAAGCATCTGCTGTTGCCGGTTTACGCGGGCGCGTATCGCTTCAACGGCAAGCTCTTTCAGATCGTAGTCAACGGCCGCACCGGCGAGATCCAGGGCGACCGCCCATACAGTGTTTGGAAAATTGCGTTGCTGGTGGTGTCGTTGCTGTTGCTAGTGATCCTGGTTGTCGTCTTGTTTGGCGAGCAATAGGGCTAAACTGCATTTTCAATCAGGAATGTCCCCAGAGTTGCGACAATTGATCCATCGTGCCGTTGAAAGTGTCGCGGTCGCAGGGCGCGGCGATGCCGCTAACCGGTCCCGACTCCGTGTATTGCCACATAGTCCACGTAGACCACGTGGGCGGCACGATCGGCGCTGACGAACCATACTGCGCCCGCCAGAACCAGCAGTTAGCGAGCACTGCGCTGGTGTTGCTACCCAACAACTTTCCGGCGAGTGCGTCTGAATAGAAACCCGGGTAACGTCCAGTCTGATTGAAAACTTCGGTCACAAACTGTTCTGCCTGGGCGATGGACATCTGGCTGCTGGGGTTCTCTTCAAAATCGAGGGCCAGCAGATCGTTTGGTCCAGGGTTCACTTTGGAGAGAAAGTATTGTGCCTGCGCTGCGCCGTCGGCGTTGGTGCCGAAGTGATACGCGCCCCACCAGAGTCCGGCGGCAGTCGCTTGCTGCTTGCGATCGGCGTAAGTCGGGTCGCTCCAGTTCGTGGCCTGCGTGGCTTTGTGAATAATTCCCACGATCCCCGCCGACTTGATTGCGTCGAAGCTGGTGATGGTGTTGAAGTGTGAGAGGTCGATTACGACGTTCAATCCCTGAACGCTACTCATGTGCTTTCCTCCAGTAGATGAGATCCAGATGTGAGCAATTGCTTCCGCGCTGATTCTATAATCTTTGTCGCTGTTGAGTACACCACTTTTCCCTGTGTTAGGATTCGCTTGATTGCCGATTCTTCCCCGAGGAGTTCAAAAATGAACCGCCTGCTCGTCTGTCTGCTCCTGTTCGCCATAGCTCTGTCCGCATGTTCGTCTGATAAAACGACCCCGGCCAGCAACACTAACCAGTCCGCTCAAAGCAACAACCAGCCATCGCCGGCTAAACCAACTGCAACTGCTCCGACCAGCGCGCCGGCCTCGGCGGATGGCTTGCAACCGGGACAGGCGAGTGGCAGTTATACCGCCAAGGGCGAGGTAGTTGAGTTGAAATACGCCTACGCCGGCCGCGCGGTGCGCTTCGGAACTGAATCAATGGTGGTGCTCGTGACTGAAAAGCCGATTCCGGCTGAGGCCGTGGCGGAAGAGATCAAGTCAACAGCCATGCTTGAAGGTGAAAAGCTCCGTGGCCTCGAATACGTACTTGATGAAAACAGCATGTGGGTTCGTTTTCATCCGGGGCAGTATCAGGAAAGCACCAGCAACAAACTGAAGGAATACAAAGTAGAGAACGACGTTGTACGTGGTATTGATGAAAACGACGGCAGCTTGACGGATGGGAAATACAAGCGTTCCGTTAAGTTTGTCGCTGCCATGACGAAGTGACGACACCCCGAGGCGAAGTATGAAAGTTCTCAAGCGATATCAATTTTTTCTCATTAATTTATTTTTGATAATGGCGTGGTCCACAGCAGTGATGGCGCAAGCGTCCCAAAATGCCCGCTCACTGCCAAAACTCTTGTCGGTGCGCGAACAACAGGCGGTGCGAGAGGCGTGGCTGAGGAAGCGTCTTGACACGATGCTGCTGCCGATAATGCGGCAACAGAAGATCGACATGTGGATCGTCACGAATGAAGAGTTTCACGCCGATCCGGTAACTGAATATATCGCGCCGCCGCTTCCGTATGTCGGGCGGCGCGATTTTTTCATCTTCGCGGATCGTGGTGGAGACAAGCTCGACTGCCTGGCGCTGGTTCGTTATCCGGAAGAGGCGCTGAAGCGTTTCTTCGAGGTGCTGAATCCTCCCGGGCGAGATATCCCGGCGACTTTGCGTCGCGTTATTGAGGAACGAAAGCCGAAAACCATTGCCCTCAACATGGGCGGAACGCGTGGCGCCACGACCGGGCTCACGCAGGATGCTTACAAGTTTTTGACGGAGACTCTCGGTCAGGATTACGCGTCGCGCTTCGTCTCTGCTGCACCGTTGATTGTCGAATACATGGACACGCGTTTGCCGGAGGAGTTGGAACACTATCGCACGGCAGTCGAACTCACTGAGATCCTGACGTTGCGTGCGTTTTCCAACGAGGTGATCACACCCGGCAAAACTACTGTCGGCGATGTGCGCTGGTGGTTCCTGCAACAGGTCAACAACGCCGGCTTGAGTGTTTGGTTTCAACCGGACCTGCGCATTCAACGACAGAACCAGGCGACGGGTAAGACGCAGCAGTTTCTCAGTGTCGCGTCTGAGTCAGACGTGATCCAGCGCGGCGACGTAATTCACATCGATTGTGGTTTGAATTACATGGGCTTGAGCACTGACTGGCAAAAGATGGGTTACGTGCTGCGCGAGGGCGAGAAAGATGCGCCTGAAGGTTTGAAGAAGGCGTTGACGAACACGAACCGGCTTCAGGACGCGCTGTTCACTCACATCAAACCCGGCGCGAAAGGATTTGAAGTTTACGATGCCACGATGAACGACATGAAACAGCTTGGCATTGAAGCGATGATCTATTCCCACTCCGTCGGCAACCAGGGCCACGCACTGGGCGCGAGTATAGATTTTCGTCGCCCCACCACCGGCGCCCCCTCGGAACCACCCTTCCGCGAAGGCTCCTACACCTCGATAGAGCTCAACACCTCAACCGCCGTCCCGGAGTGGGGCGGCCAGAAAGTGACAATAATGATGGAAGACGACGCCTATCTAACAAAGGACGGCATGAAATGGTTCCGCCCCCGCCAAACCGCGTTCTACTTGATCCGTTAACGTTAGCGAGAGTGTAATTTGACCCTGATTTGCAGCTTCCAAACACCCGCATGATACACTCACATCCCTTGTGCCCCTGTAGCTCAACGGTTAGAGCAGCAGACTCATAATCTGTTGGTTCGGGGTTCGAATCCCTGCGGGGGCACCAAAGAAGTCTCACTTGGTCTTACACTTGCAAGTTCCGACTTCGCGCGTGAAGCGTCTTCGAGAACAAGATGGCGCGAAGTTGGCGTGATTGGGGTGCGGCGGCCTGGCGCCGCTTTTGTTACAGCAACACTCATCCCGTCTTCCTCGTAAACCGAACCACCTTGCCGTTCTGCCCAAGCGTATTTACCGCTTGTCGCAGATTGATCGGTGTCTCATCTTCACTGAAGCGACGAAGTAGATCTCTGATATCCCACTCGTGAACGCCGGACTCTTAGACGCGTAAAGAAGGTGTGACGCGTATCGTGAAACCGAAGATTCACGAGACCCGCAGCTTCGCAAGCATTTCGCCAACCGGTCTTAATGGAATCGATGTTCACGCCTGGGCGTGCATTACTGAACACAAACTCCTTCGGTGCCGGCTAGTTCGACGTACTTGAAGCCCATGTCCCGGACTTTGTGTAAGGTTCCCGGCACTTCAGTCTTGAATTGATCACGCAGGCTGTAGAGTTGTATTCCAACCGGTCCCTTAAAGCTAGGGCCAGTGCCGCGTGTACGTTGGGCGTGTGTTTGATCGGGCTCGAAGCTCAAACTCAGTAGGCTGCAAGCAAGCAAAAAAATAAGTGAACGTTTCATAGATCAACTCTTTGGAGTGCGGCACCCCGGTGCCCGCTTTGTTATATCGAAAGGCTGCTGGCAACGATCCGAAGGTGACAACGCGGCACCGGGTATGCGCACTCCAAGGGGTTCACCATTACCTGACTTCCGTATTACTCACAAACGCGATTCTCCGGCTATCCGGTGACCACGACGGAACATTGATCGTTCCCTGTCCGCCATACACATACGCGATCACCTTTGGCTTTACTGCATTAATTGGCATCAGACGTATGTAGACATGCTTATAGAACGGGTGATCTTGCGGCGCAACGTCTTTCAGAAACGACAAAAAGACGATCCACTTACCATCCGGCGAGATATGTGGGAACCAGTTATTGAATTCATCGTTCGTAACTTGCTCCTGCTCGCTGCCGTCAGGTTTCATCCGCCAGATCTGCATTGTGCCAGATCGAGTGGAGTTGAAATAGATGTAACTGCTGTCAGGCGTGTATTCGGGTCCGTCGTCCAGGCCCGTCGTTTTCGTGAGATTTATTTCTTCGCCACCATTAACTGCGATCTTGTAGATATCGAATTCGTTATTTCTGCCGCCCGTATAAATAAGAAACTTCGCGTCAGGAGACCATCCATGCAAGTATGAAGGTCCTTTGGCTGTGACTCTCCTGGGAGCGCCACCACCAACCGGCAATGTATAAACAATCGACGCATTCCCGTCATCTTTGCTGTGATGGCTGATCCCAAGCATCTTTCCGTCGAATGAAAGGACGTGGTCATTGTTGTTGTTGATTGCGAAGCCTGTGTCGATCGGTACAGGCGTTTTTGTTTTTAGATCAAAACGATAAAGTCGACCGTTGCGATTGTAGATTAACGCGCGGCCGTCCCCAGTCCAGTTTGGTGCTTGAAACGAATCTATTGCTGTATAGATAATTTTTCGACCGCCGGTTGCGACATCCATCACCTCGAGATTGCTACCGATGTATTCGCGATAAGGAACGAAGTTGTCGCGCGCTGGAATCGTTATCCGCACATTGGTAAAGACGGCCTTCTCAGTAACGTCTTTGTTATGCGAGCAGACAAATAGGCCGACATAAACGTCGTCGCCCAAATCGAGTGAAACTTGTTCGCTGATGAATGGGTCGCCAAACTGAGCGACAGACATGATGTAATTGTCACCTTTGCGTTCAAGCTGGAGAACATTTGGCGCCTTAAGAGATGGTCGCTTCTCTTCGATGTTGGCGCCCTTCGTTCTGCGAAACTGCAACGAGATAAGTCCGTCTCCGTGAAGTACGACGCTCGCTTGTGCGGAGTCGGGATCAAGGCTTGAACGAACAATCCAGCCAATTTTTCTATGATCTTCAACACCTTTTCCGATGAAGGCGGCATTTGTGGTCAGGATAAAGTTGCCCTTCATTCTCTGCCACACGAAATGGAACTCATCCCGCCCGGCCCACATGTTCGTTCCTGCGCCACTGATCGTGTACTCCTGTTTTTCAGTATCGTATGTCGCGCTGCCAGGGCGGATTGGATTGCCAACATCATCGTTGCTGGCGAACGCCCCAATCTTTTCTTGTGATTGTGCCGTGACCAATAGGACGAGGACGAGCGCGAAGGTCGCGAATCCACGAGTTGTTTTCTTCATAGTGAGAAGCTGTCCTAAAAAGTTTAGTGTTCAACACCAGAATGCCGTCAAGAATGTCCCGCCGTTTCGTGTTCGAGATTGTAAAGCAACAGTCAATAGGTGTGTGGCGTAAGAGCAAGTGAACAATTACGCATTTACGATGGATTGGAAATATCGGATTGTTGATGACGGCTTATGCAATAGGAGACGTACTCGCTTACATCGTTAGCGGTCAATCATCGATCGAATCGCAGCGGGGAAACCAGTTGATGAAGTAACATCCAAAGCGATTAACAAGTTCCCACCCAAAAGCGAAGGCCTCGCTACTGCGAGGCCTTCATTGCTCAAACCGTCAGACTCAAAGTCTACTTGAACTTAAAGTTCGCGCGGTGAATACTGCCGTCGTTTAACTGTACGACGAGTTGCCGGCAGGTACCAGCCCAACCTTGCTCGGTTTTCCAGACGTAAATGTACTGGTCGCTTACCGGATCGTAATTAAGACTGCTACCGCCGGCAGTGACTGTTTCTTCCAGGAGTGTTGCCGGATCGCTGGAATTGCACACGATTGGTCCCGAAGAAGGTGAGCCGGCAGCGAAGATTCCAAGTCCTTTGTTACCACTTAAACTGAACTTCACGGGAATACCCCTTCCTGCCTGAACTACGTTCAGCGCCGGAAGGTTCGCAACCGGTGGGAAAAAGCCTGCAAAGTTATATTGAACGGTGACAGTGAAGCTGCATGCGGAGGTATGTCCGGCGCCATCATCCGCGGTTGCGTTCACTGTAGTGGTGCCAACTGGAAACACTGAACCTGAAGCGGGTGTACTGTTCACCGTGACAGTGGATGAACAGCTGTCCGTTGCAGTTACGCCTGGATAATTGACCACCATCGACGTAGCGGTCGAATTCAGTGGCAGATTGACTACCACATCAGACGGACAAGAGATATTCGGCGCTAATGTGTCCTGTACGGTTATGACAACATCGTCCGTATCAGATCCGCCACCGGTGTCTGTAACGGTAAGCGTGATGGTGTGTGTGCCCACTGGCAAATTAACGGTCAGCATCGCACCTGTGCCAAGCGGCGTGGCTCCTTCGGCCCAGGAGTAAGAGTTGATGGTTCCGCTACCTGCGGTTGACGCTGAGCCATCGAGGTTCACAGTTGTAGTGGCGCCTGCACACTCAACGGTTTGATCGGCGCCGGCATTCGCAGTTGGAGATGCAGCCGTAGTGCTGAATTTCTGAATGCGAGAGTTGTCTCTGTCTGCCACGTAGAAGAAAGTACCAGCCGCGTTCGACGCAACATCGTCTGGTCCAGCGAATTGTCCATCGGCGCTGCCTGCACTTCCGCACACTTCGATGAACGTTCCCGAGGAGGAAAAGAGTTGAATTCGGTTATTACCGGTGTCAGCGACATAAACTGTTCCGGCATTATCGACTGCAACGCCTTTGGGTCCGCTGAATTCACCATTGCCGGTCCCGTTTGTTCCCCACTTGGTAACGAACGTGCCTGCGCTATTGAATTTTTGAATTCGATTGTTCCCACTATCGGCTACGTAGAGGTTGTTGGCTGAATCGATCGCTATGCCTGCGGGGATGCTGAATTGGCCGTCGCCGCTTCCACTGGAACCGATCGTGCCTATGGATGTACCGGTAGACGAGAACTTCCTCACAACACCGGCACCTGAGTCAGCAACGTAGATATTGCCTGCTGAGTCGACAGCTATCCCCGCCGCTTGCAGGAACTGTCCGCCGCTGCTTACGGGGGAGCCAAAAGCAAACTGAAATACGCCACTCGAGTTAAACTTTTTCACAACACCACTGACTCCCTCGGTGGCGCCGTCCGTTGCATACACATTACCGCTCGAATCGGTCGTGATCCGGTAAGCGCTAAGAAACCCTTGAGCCGTACCGTTGTTTTGTCCGAGCCTGGCAATGAAGTTGCCGTTCGCGTCGAATTTTTGAATTTGACCGCGGCTGTCGCCTGCACCGTCAGTGACATAAACGTTTCCTGCGGGGTCCACGGCGATTCCTCTCGGCAGTAAGAACTGGCCGTCTTCCGAACCCGCGGTACCCCATGTCAAAATGAATGTGCAAGCCGATGCAGCAACAACACCAACCAGCATCGCAGTAATTAAGATCAGGAAAAACGGTAACGAACGAAATTGGCGGCGCTTAGAGGAACGTCGCACGAAAACGGGAGGGAACTTAACTGGTTTCATTTGGATCTCCTTTGGTTTGTTGATAAGTCAGAGACAGGCACGCAGGGGGAGTGCGCGAACAGATTTCTTTTGCGGTCCAATCAGTCCGAACTTGTAACGGGCGGCTAACGATCGGCGTGGAATCTATCTATAAGTTCGGTAATGTTGTGCGGGAGAAAATAATGCTGCCCGCGAAGTTTGTCAATGAAAAGACTTGTCATACTATGAAGTTGACTGTGCCCACACTGTTCATTCCTGGAGGAGAAAAGATGCGACTGATTCTAGTTGCGGCGGTCCTGGCCGTCGCCCTCCCGGGTTTAGTCTTAGGTCAGAGCTCAGTAAAGAGTGACGCACTGGAACAAGAGATTAGAAAACTCGATGCCGCCGAAGCCGAAGCGCTCCTGCACAAAGACGTGGCCGCGCTGGAGAAGCTTTGGGCAGAAGATTTCACCGTCAACAACCCGCGAAACACTATCTCCAGGGGGAGGAAGGAAGTCATAGCGCTCATTCGCAACGGACTCATCGATTACGCGTCGTTCGTGAGAGAAGTTGAGACCATGGTATTCCATGGAGACACGGCTATCAGCATGGGGCTGGAGACGGTCAAGGCCCAGGGCAAGGCGCCCTTGGCGGGGCAGTCCGTGCGCCGCCGCTTCACGCACTTCTGGATGAAGCAGGATGGCAAATGGATCCTGACCGCCCGTCACGCCAACATCATCTGCCAGAATTGAACAGTTCGGTCAACGCCTCGTTTCAAACTCGAGCTGCACACCGCGCCAGCACTGTTTATGCGGTCGATTCTTTTCTACAAGAGGTCCTGGACCTCAACATCAATCCGCGTCAAGCGGCCACCTTCAAGTGCCTCGACCATGCTTGCTCGCGTTATATCATTCGGTTCGACTTCAATTGCGTCTGTAAGCAACTGTGCTGCTTCGTGGGGCCAGGATGCTCGATCCCAGGATGCCAATGCCTGAACTGCCATGTTGCGGTTACGTACGGTTGGACTTTGCAGGCCGGCACGGATGAGTGGCCAGCCTTTGCCAGGGAATCGGCGCAGTTCCTGCAAAACATAATCGAGTTCGTTGTGGTGCTGAAATTCCAGACTCATTCCGAGCGTGTCTGTCGGTCCGGAGGCTATCTCATGCAACGGAAGCGTTTCTTCCGCA
>DASVGE010000094.1:0-24305 GCA_036379695.1 Pyrinomonadaceae bacterium
AAAAAGTGACGTTGCAGAAGTGCGAGCGCCTCACGCCGGTGACCTGTCTGCGCGTAGATCGCAGCGAGGTTGTATGAAGCGGGCAACAGATTGCGATTCGCGCGTGCAATCTTCAGAGCCTCGTCACCACGACCGGAAGCCGCCATGAAGACCGCGGCGAACACGATGTTGTAAGGATCCTTCGGTTCAAGTGCAAGAGCCTTTTGCGTGTAGGCATTGCCCTGTTCCAAGTCGCCTTCCGAGTTCCAGTAGACTGCGAGATTGCGATAGGCCAGCGCCAGCGGATACTCCGCGACAGACTGTTCCATCAACCCAAGACCCTTCTTAAACTCGCCATCGTGGATCGTCATCTTGCCGAGTCCGTGAAGTGCAACCGCGCGCGCGATAGCATCCGCGGGCATGTTGAGAATGTTATTGAACACTTCGCGTGCCTTGTCCCATTCGCCTGTATGGTGTCGATAGAGTTCGCCTAAGTAGCGCAGTGGTGTCGGATCCGCTGGGTCCATCTGGTGGGCCTTCAAGTAGAGCCGCAGAGCAGTGACGTATCGCTCCGCAATCTCTGCACGCAATCCATTGCGCATCACGGCTTCGACTTTCGCGCCCTGCACGCGATCGAGAATGGGCGCCGTTTCGGGAATGCTGCCGACGTCCGCAACGCCGAGTTTCTTCAGTTGATTCGCCGCATCTTTCGCCTTCTTCGGGAAAAGACATTTTTCTTCGGCAACGGGTTTCAGCAGCGCGATGGCGCCGTCGTTGTCACCGGCTTTGACCTTTTCTTTTGCACTCTTCAACTGCGTGTCGATACTGCTCTCGCGCTGCTTCATTTCAGCTTCCACGAGTTTCTCGACCTGCTCGACCTTCAGCTTCCCGGCCGTGTTCTCGACTTTGTTAATCGGAGTTCCGTCAGCATTGGCCAACACTGCAACGGGCACCGCTGACTCGCCGATAACCTGTTTCAACTCCGGTGTCCTCGCATCAGCCACTGTCATCGAGACGCACTGCGCGGAGTAAAGCGTCAGAATTCTTGAAGCCTTGAGACTTGATTTCTTGAGTTCATCGTTAGAGGCTGGAAACCAATACAAGATCAAGCCTTTGTACGGTGTAGACCTCGCTTCCCACATCTTCCACGGCACGTTGTAAACGGTGGGCGCGGGTCCTTCAGCTCTGGGACCTCCGGCAACTCCGCCAGTTCCGCCACCGCCGCCGCCGCCGCAGGTGGCCCATGCAGGCGACAGTGAAAACAGTACGATGAGTAGGGTGGCAAGAACGCGTGAAAGTTTTGTGTTCATGGTGCGGTATACCTTTCGTAAGTTGCCGTAATCAAGTTCTGGCGAGTTGGGAGAGTTTATAACAGATCCACTTTATCCGCGAGAATTCGGGGCCGCTGATTGCGCGGACCTAACTATTCCGGTATTTTTACACAATTATTACTCACCCCAATTTAATTCGCGTCTAACATCATTGATATCGATCAATACTGATCGCCGTTTGTTTGTTCGTGGGACGTAATGGAAGTGCGCCCAAATCTGGCAGGAGAACACAATGAGGATCTTATTAGTCAATCCGAAGTTTCCCGAGACGTACTGGAGTTTTCGGCACGCGCTTCCGTTCGAAGGAAAACGCTCCGTATTTCCTCCGCTTGGTTTGTTAACTGTTGCCAGCCTGTTGCCACGTGACTGCGAGCGACGCCTGATCGATCTGGAGGTCGAGCGGCTCAAGGATTCGCATATCGATTGGGCCGACATGATCTTTATCACGGGAATGCTGGCTCAGAAGGAATCGCTGCACGAGATTGTTCGCCGCGGCAAGCAACGCGGGAAATTGATCGTCCTCGGTGGGCCATACGTCACCAGCACGATCGAAGAACTCCCTTACGCCGATCACATCTTTCAGGGCGAAGCTGAAACCACGCTGCCACAGTTCTTCGCGGATCTCGAACGCGGGCAAGCCAAACGCATCTACAAAGCGCCCGAGCGACCGCCGTTAGCCATCACGCCAGTGCCGGAGTTTGGTCTCGTCAATCTGAAGAAATACAGCAACATGTCCGTGCAGTACTCGCGTGGTTGTCCATTCTCGTGCGAGTTTTGCGACATCATCGAGATCTACGGACGCGTCCCGCGCACGAAGAGCAATCAACAGATGCTCGCTGAGTTTGACGCTTTGAAACAACTCGGCTGGCGCGGACCACTCTTCATCGTCGACGACAACTTCATCGGCAACAAGAAGAACGTCAGACTACTGTTGCCTGACCTGATCGAGTGGCAAAAGAAAAACGGCTATCCATTTTCATTACTGACCGAAGCCAGCGTTAATCTCGCGGACGACGACGACCTGCTACTCGCCATGAAAGACGCCGGATTTCGCCGCGTATTCCTGGGTATCGAGACACCGGTAGAAGAGAGTCTCAAGGAAGCACAGAAAACACAGAACCGCGGCAACCTGCTCGACTCCGTGCGGAAGATTCAGAGTCGCGGAATGGAAGTGATGGCCGGCTTCATCGTCGGCTTCGACAACGATCCCGAAGACATTTTCGAACGACAGATCGAGTTCATTCGCGAAAGCGCGATTCCGATGGCGATGGTGGGAATGCTGAACGCACTTCCCGACACGCAACTGTGGAAGCGCCTCGAACGAGAAGGACGTCTACTCGGCGCCGACGCGACTGGCAACAACACGATCGCCACCGTCAACTTCATTCCTAAAATGGACGTCGAGAAACTCATCAGCGGCTATCAAAGAATCATGCGTACGATTTACAAGCCGAGCGAATACTATCGCCGCGCGCTCGAGTCGTTGCAACGCGTGCCGCAGGAAATGCCTGAAGCGCACCAGTATCACGGCTTGAAAGCAGCCACATCGTTTTTGCGTATCGCGTTCAAGCTGGGCGTCATCGATGCGGAGCGGCGCGAGTTCTGGCGTTTCTTCCTGAAGGCCGTGCGCGAACACCAGGATCGCATGGTTGAGTTGCTGCGCCATGCCGCAATGGCCTACCATTTCCGCAAGCTGAGCGAATCCCACGGTCATACGTGAGTCCTTCCAATCATTCCGCATTTGCTGCTTTACGTCACCGCGACTTTCGGCTTCTTTGGATGGGCCAGATTGTGTCTGTGACCGGATCGCAGATGCAGTTCGTTGCGATCAACTGGCACGTTTACCTGCTCACAAAATCTGCATTTGCGCTCGGCCTGGTCGGACTCTTCCGCGGCTTGCCCATCATTCTGTGTTCGCTCGTGGGTGGTGTTGTGGCCGATGCAGTCGATCGAAAGCGGCTGATGGTTGTGACGCAGCTCGTCATGCTGGTGTGCGCGGCGTTGCTGACTGCCGGGACGCTGGCGGGGATGGAGAGCGTTTGGCCGATTTACATACTTAGCGGATTCGCTTCAGCGGCAACTGCTTTCGACGTTCCGGCACGGCAGTCACTGATGCCTACGCTCGTGCCACCGGAGGATTTTCCGAATGCAGTGAGTTTGGGAATACTGGTCTTCAACGTTGCGACTATCGGTGGTCCGGCGATCGCCGGTTTCCTGCTTGCGGAGAGCGGTCCGGCAGTGATTTACGGGCTCAACGCGCTCTCGTTTCTGGCAGTGATCGCAGCTTTAATTGCGATGCGCGCCAGTGGCAAGGCCGATGAAGAGCGCGAACGTAAAGATGCGTTGAGCTTTGCGGCGCTGAAAGAAGGGCTCAAATTCGTTTGGCACACTCCCATCATCGTGCAAACGATGACGCTCGACTTCGTCGCGACTTTCTTTGCGTCGGCGACCTTGCTGTTGCCCATCTTCGCGCAGGAACGATTGCACGTCGGCGCTCGTGGTTACGGGTTTCTGGCTGCGGCGCCGGCGATCGGATCGGTGTTGACTGCGTTGGTGATGGCGCGTATGGGAAGTTTTCGCAAACAGGGACGGCTAGTGGTCTGGTCAGTTGCGGTGTTTGGTATTGCGACGGCGGCATTCGGAATCTCGACCGTGTACTGGTTCTCGTTAGTAATGCTGGCGGTTACCGGAGCGGCGGATACGGTCAGCACGGTTTTGCGTCAGACGATTCGTCAGCTCGTCACGCCGAATCATCTGCGCGGCCGCATGACGTCGATCAACATGATGTTCTTCATGGGCGGTCCACAGCTCGGCGAGTTGGAGGCGGGCACGCTGGCGTCGTTTATCGGCGCGCCGCTGTCCGTCGTAATCGGTGGACTGGGTTCACTCATTTGCGCGGCGATCGCGGCGGTGAAGTCAAAGAGGTTGATGGAATTTGAGATATGACCTGGACCGCCGCCGAAACTAATACACATCAGGATCACGTGATCGCGCACGTCATCGGCGCGACGCCGCTGGGTCACTTTTTCTGGGACGAAACCGCTTACATCGTGCTCGACATCGGATTCATCTGGAACATCTATCTCGACCTGGAGATGGGCCTCGTTCCTCACCGTCTTGCGATCTCGGAGTTGGAAGCTGACGATGAGACGCAAAGAGAGTTCTCGGAGGTGAGAAACGTCGTGTCAAGCCCAATCGAATCAGGTGAGGTTTTCGAGGACGGAGATGAGCGACGAATGGTAATTAACTGTGAACTCGATCTCCTCTTTATCGAAACATCATTGAGCCACAGATTTACACGGATTCACACAGATAAGATTTCTGATCTGTGATTATCCGTGTTCATCTGTGGCTCAAAATATCTACTCAGCGATCACGCTGATCTGGTTATCAACTTCCTTCACACCCTTGATCTGTTTCACCATTCTCTCAATCCGCGTCTTCATCTCCTCGGTCTTCACGGTTCCGACGAGCATCACCTTGCCGTTCAGAACACTTGCCGTAATGCCGAGCGTCGAGATTTCCGGATCGTCTGAGATCCGTTTATCTACTGCGTCCTGAATCGTTGAATCCATGTTCACGCTTTCAGCCGGCATAGTGGAACCACCGGCCGGTGGCGTCACGACGATTGGCGCGGGCTGTGTTGCCGGCGCCGGCTGTTGAATGATCACCGGAGGTTGTTGCACCGGTGCCGGCTGCTGCACAACCGTTGTCGGCGCGGGCTGTTGCGCCGCCAGATTTGCATTGTCGGCTGTGGGCTGACTGCTCAACCAGAATAAGACCAGCATCGTTATCAACGCGATAGCTACCACAACAAGTACGCCGACCATTCCCGCAGAGATGCCGCTGTTGTCCGGCGTTCGGACCGATTGTGAATGCACGACCTCACGTCTTTCGCTTGGTGTTTCCACTACTACTCGGCTTCTTCTAGCTTGTTCTTCATCGTATGCCATCACTTAGCCTCCGTTTGTTCGAAACATTTTGTCGAGATTTTTAATTGAACTTTGTTGACTATAAACGTCTGAGACACCGCGTGTTTTTCCGTCCGCTGATACGAGCGTTCCGGTGACGACGAGCAAGGTCCAGACTAGTATTAAGGCGAGTAACCGTTTCATCCCCCTGACCTCCTTAAAAACTATCTTGATGTACATTGCTGACCTTGGTCTTCAACCACGACGTTGGCAAACACTATTCCCAACTCGTAAGTGCTGGAATTGTTTGAAGAAGGAGTGGAAACACTAAGGGAATCGAAACATTTGCGTACACGGGGTAATATGCGTACAGCATCTGGCTCGTTTCAATTTCATACGCCTCCCTGGAGTACGGTGCCTTGGCACCGCTGTGGCCAAGCGCTGCCAAGGCACCGCACTCTAGGGAGGCGCTCATCCTTTGATAAGCTAAGCACATGACAACAGCCATCGTTCATCATCCCGTCTTTCGCGAACACGACACCGGGCCTGGGCATCCTGAGACTCCGTCCCGTTACAGCGTTGTAATGGATGCGTTGCGGGGCGACACTGAGCTCTGGTCCGCGCTACGCGAAGTCGAGGCGAGAGAAGCGCCGCGTGGCGATATCCAGGCTGCGCATTCACCGCAACTCTACAAACACGTCGAGCGAGCGGTGAGCGAAGGCATTGGCTACCTCGATCCGGACACCGTCGTTTCGATGCGTTCATTCGACGCCGCCAGACGTGCCGCGGGCGCGCCGTGCCAGGCGATTGACCTGATCATGTCGGGAGAAGTGAAGAACGCGTTCGTACCCGTGCGACCTCCCGGACATCACGCGACCGAAGAGCGGGCGATGGGATTCTGTCTCTTTAACAACGTCGCGGTTGCGGCGCGTTACGCGCAGCAGAGGTTTCCTGAGATCGAGAAGGTGGCGATCATCGACTGGGACGTGCATCACGGCAACGGTACGCAGGGAATCTTCTACGACGACCCGACAGTCTTCTTCTTCTCGGCGCATCAGTATCCCTGGTATCCGGGCACCGGCTCGCGCGGCGAGAAGGGCACCGGACGTGGACTCGGATACACGTTGAATCTTCCGCTTCGTGCGGCCACGCCCGCGGTCGAACACAAGCGAGGCTTTGAAGCCGCACTGGACGAGATCTCGAGTAACTTCAGTCCCGACTTGATCATCATCTCGGCCGGTTTTGATTCTCACCTCGGAGATCCGCTAGGCCAGTTGCTGCTGGTGGACGAAGATTTCGTCGATATGACGAGGGCGTTGAAACAGTGGGCGGCGAGCAGTTGCCAGGGTCGATTGGTGTCCTGTCTCGAAGGTGGTTACAACCTCGAGACACTCGGTGAAACCGCGCGTCAACACGTTATCGAGTTAGCGACGGATTAGCACAGATCCACTTGTTTGACATGCTCAGACCGCCTTTCTATGATCTCCTCACATGCCTGCCATTGAACGTGTTTTCCTGATCGACTCGATGTCGCACATCTTTCGGGCTTTCTATGCGCCGATGGTGAATCGTGCGGCGCCGCTCGCCACTTCGCAGGGGCTGGTTACACAAGCCGCCTATATCTTTACCAACATGCTGCTCAAGCTGTTGCGTGAAGAGCAGCCCGACTACATTGCCGCCATTTTCGAATCGCGCGAAAAGACGTTCCGGCACGAGACCTTCGCCGACTACAAAGCCAACCGGGTCGCGATGCCTGACGATCTCTCGAAGCAGATGCCTTACATCTTCCGGCTTTGCGAAGCCTTGAACATTCCCGTCATCAATTTTCCGGGTTACGAAGCTGACGACGTGATCGGCACCCTCGCGAAACAGGTTGCCGAACGGCAAATGCAGGCCGTGATCGTTTCGAACGATAAAGACATGTGCCAGCTCGTGCGCGATCCATACATCATCTGCATGCGACAAAACTCGCAGGTGGTGAAGCGCAAGGAGCCTGTGCCTCCGGTCGAGTGGTGCGACGAAGCGTGGGTGCAGAACAAGTTTGGTGTCACTGCTGACAAGCTGGTGGATCTGCTGGGATTGATGGGCGACGCCATCGACAACATTCCGGGCGCGCCGGGCATCGGTTCGAAGGGAGCGGTACAGATCATTCAGCAGTTCGGCTCGATCGAGGCGGCTCTCGAAAATTGGGAATCAGTCAAACACAAAACGTATCGCGAATCCTTGCACAACAACGCCGAGATGATCCGGCAGTCGCGCGAACTGGCGCGTATCCGCCTCGATCTCGACATGCAATTGGATCTCGAGGCGATCAAAGCGCGGCCTCCCGATCGAAGCGCTGCTTACGAACTGTTTCGCGAGCTGGAATTCACACTTCTTACGAAAGAGTATGCCGACGCCGCAGTCGCGCGGCCTGCCAGTGCGGAAAGCGCACGCAATTACCGCATCGTGCAGACGAAGAGTGATTTGGACAATCTCGTGCGGACTTTGTTTGACGCGGAGAGCGTGGGAGTTGCCGTCGCCGATTCCACGCCTGCGGGAACTGGCGAGCAGGAATGCTTTACCGAGTTGCAAACAACGCGCGGTATTGCTTTTTCGACGGAAGCCGGCATCTCTGCTTACGTGGATCTCGAAAAGTTCTCAGGCGGCGTTGATAGTGCAATTGCGACCCTGCGCGATGTGCTCTCGAATGGTTTGATCGAAAAGTCGGTTCACGATCTGAAACGCGCAGTAGGTCTGCTCGATCGTTTCAACATCACGCTGGAAGGTGTCAAAGACGACACTTATCTCGCCGCGTATCTTCTCGATCCGAACCGCAGCAAGTACGAGCTTCTCGATCTCGCGCGGGAAGCGCTCGACGTTGACACGGGTCACACTCCGGCGGCGAATTGGCCCGAAACCGCGTGGCAAACGGCTTTCGCTGCGGACATGATCGCGCAAACCGCTCAGGTGCTGCATAACCGGATTCTCGACAAGAACCTCGAGACGATTTACTCGGAAGTGGAACTGCCGCTGGCGCCGTTGCTCTATCGCATGGAGCGCGCCGGACTAAAAGTAGATCCCAAAGTCCTTTCCGATCTTTCGAGCTACATCGGCCAGGAACTGCACAAGCTCACGATCCAGATCTATCAACTTGCCGGACGTGAATTCAATATCGGTTCGCCGAAGCAGGTTGGCGAAGTGCTCGGCGATCTAAACATCGACATCGGCAGGAAGACCTCGACCGGCCGCGTTTCAACCAGCAAGGCCGTCCTGGAAGAGTTAGCGCAGCAATTCGAGCTGCCGCGATTGATCATTGATTATCGCGAACTCGACAAGCTGAAGAGCGTCTACACCGATGCGCTGCCGCATCAGATCGCGACTGATGGGCGCATTCATTGCCAGCTCAATCAAACTGTTGCCGCTACGGGTCGTCTATCGTCGAGCGATCCGAATCTTCAGAACATCCCGATTCGAAGCGAAATGGGCCGGCGTATTCGTCGCGCGTTCGGAGCGGAGAAGGGAAACAAGATCATTTCCGCCGACTACTCACAGCTCGAGTTGCGGTTGCTGGCCCACATCACGCAGGACCCTGTTATGCTGGAAGCGTTTCAGAAGGGCGACGACATTCATGCACGCACGGCGCGGCTTGTCTTTGGCGCGAAGACTGACGAGGAGCTCAAAGAAGCGCGACGGTTTGCAAAGATCGTCAACTTCGCTATCGCCTACGCAATCGAACCGTGGGGGTTGTCGCAACGTGTGGGCATCACGCGACAGGAGGCGAAGAAAGTCATCGAGGATTATTACAACACCTACAAGGGGGTGCGGCGTTACATGGAGGAGGTGCCGGTTCGTGCGCGCGAGCACGGCTATGTGCGTTCCATTTATGGTCGCATCCGGCCGCTGCCGGGCATCACCGATCGCAACACCAACATTCGCAAGGCGGCAGAGCGCGAAGCGATAAATATGCCGATACAAGGGACGGCAAGTGATATCGTGAAGATCGCGATGCTCAAGGTTGACGAGGAGTTCAAGCGCGCCGGGCTCGCGTCACGTTTGTTGATGCAAGTTCACGACGAGTTGTTGGTGGAAGTCCCCGAGAAAGAGGTGTCAAAAGTTATTGAGATCCTGAAGCACGAGATGGAGACTGCTGTGTCGCTCGACGTGCCGCTTGTGGCTGATGTGGGTGTGGGCGACAATTGGATGGACGCGAAGCCTTAGGGATTATGAAGCCCTCTCCAGATAAACATCCCGAAACCGTTTATCGTAAGACGCCTGCTTCCGGATCGTCGACTAATGCAGCCGGGTTCGGTGATAGAGTTCGTGGACTTGCTCCGGCACTCGCGCCGCTGATCATTGGTTTCCTGCTGCTACTGGTCCTCATTTTGCTGTTAGGTTTGCAGAGTGCTTGGAAAATGGAGGAGTTTGCGTCAAATGCTCGTCTGGTCACACAAGGTTATTCCACTCGCCTAAGCAACTTATTAGACCTTCGACTCCGACTTAACAAACTTGAAAGTGAGGCTCGGGTACGAGATGTCTCGGAAACGAGTCGGCAATTGACGCCACCGCTGCAAGTCAGGCTGGATGAAGCGCGAGATGAGCTTCGAAGGGCTGTGGAGAACCTGGGAGATGCCCCGCCACCTCCGCCATCGCTTGATGAGAAGAAGCGGAAGGAATGGCCGCAACGTTGGGAAGTCTTTAAAGCGAATCTTCAATCTTATATTGATCTTACTAAGGATGTACGGACCTACAGCCAAAAGGGTTTTCCTGCATTTCGTGACCTTCAGGGTGAATTGACGGACTTTCTTGCGGCTGCGCAATTTGCCTATGACGACGTCGATGAAGTAATGGAGAACCACTACCGCGCTGCAAGCAAATCGATTCTGGTCTTGATAGGTATTGCGCTTGGTGTTGGTGCCTTAGTGGCCACTGGAACAATCTGGCAAGTTCAGCGGCATTTCCGCGATATGCGTAGCAGCGTTTTAGAAACTCGCCGTGAACGTACCTTCACCACTCAACTGCTCGAAGGAATGGTTAGCGCTGTCGCTGCCATTGACAATGAGGATCGCATCCGGAGCGCAAACGCTGCGTTCTTCAAAATCTTTCCGAACGCCAGTATCGGCGCCTCAGTGCTCGAGAAACTCGGACAAGAAGAC
The DNA here is from genome assembly GCA_036379695.1 of Pyrinomonadaceae bacterium. GTDB lineage: Bacteria > Acidobacteriota > Blastocatellia > Pyrinomonadales > Pyrinomonadaceae > PSRF01. The sequence continues at coordinate 10,357 of DASVGE010000094.1, forward strand.
GCGATGAGGATGTTGGAAACAGTGACAGCTATTCGCGTCAACAAAGCCACCTATCACGGACGCTCGATCGCGCAAGTTGAAGAAGAAGACAAGGCGTTTGACGTGTACTCGTCGCCATTGGCCATCAACGGCGAGCGGGGGCAGATCGTGACGCTCGTCGATGCCACCGAAGCGGCTGAAGCTGAACGTACTCTGCGTCGCAGCGAATCACTCGCCGCGGTGGGACAGGCCACCACGCAAGTCGCACACGAGATTCGCAATCCACTTGGCAGCATTCGTCTGGGCGTCTCGATGCTGCGCGACAGCGTGTCAGATCAGGAGGCGCTGAACACGATCGAGCTCGTGGAGCGCGGCATCAAGCACCTCAACAAACTTGTAGTCGACGTCACGCAGTTTTCGCGTCAGAAGGAACTGGAGCGCTCGTCCGTGGATCTGCATGAGTCGCTTGAACGCAGTATCGATCTCGTCAGTGACAAGATCCTCGAAAAGAACGCCACAGTGGAAAAGCACTTTGCCGGCAACACGATTGTGGGTCACTGGGATTCCTACCAGTTGCGGCAGGTGTTTGTGAACGTGATTGCTAACGCGGTCGATGCCAGCCACGAAAACGCGGAAGTGCTGATCTCGACCGAGTTGCTGCGGTCGGAGACTGAAGGCAACGGACAAGCCCCGAAACATTATGCTCGCGTCACCATTGCAGACCACGGCAAGGGAATGGACAAGGCCACGCGCGATCGAATCTTTGAGCCATTCTTCTCAACGAAGAAACGTGGCACCGGACTCGGGTTGGCGATCGTGAAGCAGATCGTCGAGCAACATGGCGGCAGGATCAGCGTCGATAGCGAACCCGGGAAAGGTTCGAAGTTCCGCATTGACTTACCAGTTTAGTCCGCAGATTACACAGATTATGTCTTTATCTGTGTAATCTGTGGATGGCTTTGCGTGCGGCGGCCAGCGTTTGTTCGATGATTTCGTCTGTGTGGGCGAGGCTGACGAAGGCCGCCTCGAACTGGGAGGGTGCGAGATAAACGCCCTCATCCAGCATCGCGTGAAAGAACCTGCCGTACTGCTGACGGTCACACTTGTTTGCGCTTTCCCAATCAACCACTGGCTCACTCGTAAAGAAACTGGTCCACATCGAACCTACGCGGTTCGTGACTGTTGTAACTCCAGCTTCCTGTGCGGCGGCTGCAAGTCCTTCACACAGTTTCCTGCTCGAACTTTCCAATCGATCGTAAACGGACTTGTCTCGCAGCCGTCGTAGCGTGACCAGCCCTGCGGTCATCGATAGTGGATTCCCCGACAACGTTCCCGCCTGGTAAACCGAACCGGCAGGCGCGATGTTGTTCATGACGTCGCGACTGCCGCCATAAGCACCCACCGGCAAACCGCCGCCGATGATTTTTCCGAGCGTCGTGATGTCGGGCGTAATGCCGTAACGCTCCTGCGCGCCGCCGCGTGCGATCCGAAATCCCGTCATCACCTCGTCGAAGATCAACAGCGCGCCGTGATCGCGAGTCAACGTGCGCACCGCTTCGAGATATCCCGGTTGCGGCGGCACACAACCCATGTTTCCGACGACAGGTTCGATGATCACCGCTGCGATGTCTGCGTGTTCGGCAAACACTTGTTCGAGCGCGGCAACATCGTTGAAGGGCAGCGTGAGTGTGTTTTGAGCGAGTGCGGCGGGCACGCCGGGGCTATCGGGCAATCCGAGTGTCGCCACGCCCGAGCCGGCTTTGACCAACAGGCTGTCGGCGTGACCGTGATAACAACCTTCGAACTTCACCAGTTTCGTCCGGCCCGTGACACCACGTGCGAGCCTGATCGCTGACATCGTCGCCTCGGTGCCGCTGCTCACCATCCGCACCATCTCGATCGAAGGAACAGCGTCAATCACTTCCTGCGCAAGTTCGACTTCGAGTTCAGTAGGCGCACCGAAGCTCGTGCCTTTGGCCGCAACCTCCTGGATAGCGGCGACAACTTCTTCGTCAGCGTGGCCCAGGATCATCGGCCCCCATGAGCCGACGTAGTCGATGTAGGTTTTGCCGTCGACGTCGGTGATGGTTGCGCCCTGCGCGGATTGTATGAAGCGCGGCGTGCCGCCAACGCCGCGAAAAGCGCGGACGGGAGAATTAACACCGCCGGGGATCAGATTCTGTGCGGTTGCGAATAGCTGGTCGGATCGTTGCATTGTCTGAGAAAGATTGCCACAAAAAGGCACAAAAGGCACAAATGGATTGATTGAAATTTGTGCTTATGTGCTTTTTTGTGGCTATATTCGGGGAATGCTCTCTTTCGGCTCGACGGTGATCGAGCGGAAGCGCGAGAGTCGCACCAAACCGGGGGCGGCGCCTTTTGGCTTAGACAAGAATTTGCGTTCGGTGTAATGCACGACAACTTTTGAATCTTCGCTTGCCTGGCTGAATCGTCCGGCGAGCTGAGCCGCTTCGATAATGGTGCGCTGTGGAATCTCCTTGCGCGTCGGGTTGCGCACGACGACGTGCGAACCGGGATAGTCGCCGGTGTGCATCCAGAGGTCGTTGGGTTGGGCGACGCGGAAAGTGAGGTTGTCGTTATCACGCGCCGCACGCCCGACGAGAATCTCGTAGCCATCGGTAGAAAGATAACGACGCACGCCGGCGATCTTTTCCGGTTTCGAAGTTTTCTTTGCGGAGACTTTCGGAGCGGGCGCAGGCTTCTCGAAACCGTTTAGAGCCGTCTCATCTCTCGACTCTATGATTTGGTCGAGTTGTTGCAGGCGATGCTCGAGCGTCGCTATTTCCTGATCGATTCGCTGCAAACGTGACGCGATCTCTTCGGCGGCTCGTTTCGCTTTGGTGTACTGGCGAAATCGAACTGCTGCTTCATCCTGAAGTGAACGATTCTCGTCGACTTCGATCTCGATCGCGGGAGTGCCTTCCGTGTAGTAATCCGTGATGCGGACTTTGTTTCCGTTGCGCGTAGCTGTCGCGATATTCGCCAGCAGCAAATCGCCCATTCGTTTGTGTGCTTCGGGATCGCCGTGACGGGCGAGGTCATCGTGGAGATGCTCTTTCAACGTGCGTTGCTGGCGAATGGTTTTGGCTAATCGGGAGCGCATGCCTTTGGCGCGGGAATCAAAGGCTTTGGCAGCGTCAAGCGAGGTGAAATACGCGTCGAGTTGAGCTGCCTCGATGTTCAAATCTTCGCGCGACTCTTTTTGCGGACGCGGTGGCGGCTGGTAAATCTCGTGCGTTCTCGTCTGAGCCTGTTCGCGTAAGATAGCGATGATGCGGTTCAGTTCGTCGAGAACGAACATGTCCGCAGTTCTGCCGGTCAGTTGAATTACAAGCCGGCGAAAGATCGGCCCCGTGTCATCGTCGATGCGGAAAGTGAGACGAACAATGCGGTCCAAAGGGTCTTTCGAGATGTTGACGAGAGACGCGCCGCTGAGTCTTGAACGCATGAACTGGCCGAAGGCAGTCAAAGGCATTGATTGCTTCTCGAGATCTCTTGTGCGACGACGAATCAGGTAAAGACGGGAACTTGCAGGATCCACACTAACGATGAGGAACTCACCACGGAGTCCGAAATCGAAGGCGAACGAGAGCGGCGTCAGTTGAAAAATCTTCCCAAAGAACCTTCCGTGCAGACCTGTCCGGAGTTCCTCCGCGACACGTTGGATCAGTGCCTGATGCATGGTTCATTTAACCACGGATGAATGCGGATTACGTGGTGACAACAGCCGTACGGGTGAAGCGATCGTGGGCTGTATAACCTTCGCGGCTTACCAGCGCAAAGAAGATCCCGACAACTGTAGCTAACGAGATGAGGTAGAAGAATGAGCGTCCGATTGACTGGCCACCGGTGGGAATCAGACCCGTTTTCGTATCGATCACGCGCAGTGAGAGCAGGCGCATGGCCCAGGTGCGACCGGTCAGCGCAGTCATGAGTGTTAGATAGATAAACGTGACAACAATCACGCTGCCCGCCAGCACTGCAATCACGCGCATGTCCTGCCAATTGCTGCCCGTCAAATACATCGCTCCCGCAATCGGCGCAGTCAGCAACGCACAGAAGATCAAATCGAGCACGGCACCAACCATGCGACGAAATGCGGATGCGCTTCGTCGCTCCAGCTCATCAACGCGGAGGTTCTTGGCAATCGAATCGAGATAGTTGAGCGCCGGATCGTTTGGATCGTCTTTGATCAGGCGTTTCGGTGGTCGCACCGGCAACGGCTCGATTTTTTCAACTACGGGCACCACTGCGAGGTGAACTGCTTTCTCCTCGACCACTGGCGGTTCTTCAACAGGAATCTCCGGCTCAAACGCGAATTGCTGGTTGGGGGAAACCGTTTCGCTCATCTCGTTTTCTTCTCGTTCCGGTGCGTACGCAACGGCGGTCGCCAGCGTGGTCCTCGGCTGACGATTTTCTGCCGGCGCAGGTTGGTGTGCTCTTTCGATTCGTTTGAGAGCAGCCGCGACCAGAGGATTCATGGCCGGCATTGGCGCAGGTGGCAATAATTCGAGTTGTGGAGGGTTAATCGCGGACTCGACCCGCTTTCGTTCAGCTTCAGCCGCTTCACGGGCCGCATCGCGCGCGCGCTTTTCCTGCACCTCGCGCACCCTTTCGCTCAACTCTTTGCGCCACTCGGGCAGGGAATTTCGTGACACTCCCGGAAACTCGATCAGTGTGGATTTCTTTTCAGTTCGCCGAGTTGACTCGTTGGGGGATGCGTCCATTTCGAGGCCGCATACTATCAGGAATAACTTTAAGTGGTCAATGAGAAAATAATGCAGGGAAACGATTTAGCCACGGATGAACACGGACGACACAGATAGATCTAATCCGTGTTCATTCCCGTTCATCTGTGGCTAAAGAGGGGTTCTGCCAGCGAAGCCCGCATCCACATCATGCCACCACTCCAGTTCATCACCCTCGCCGAGTTGCCAGCAGAGCAGGACCACACGTCCGTCGCGAAGTGACGGAAAATCGACCAGGCCGCGCTCAAAGTCTTTTAGTTGGACCCCAAGTGCTTCCAGTTCTGCCATTTGCGTTGTGAGGTCGGTTAGGACGGCGGCATAGGCAACACCATTTTCCATTCCACCACCGCCCTGTTCCGCGGCTTCCGCAGCTTTTTTCGCGTCATCACGAAACCGCGAAAGCTTCCGATGCGCGCGCTGAATCTTCCCTGCGATGATTCTGACCTCGGGAAGTAGCGCGTTCGCCTCCTGAACTGTGAAAATTTTCATGTTAATGGTCGTCAGTGATCCGGATGAACTCCGTTGCTGCTTCGAACTCCGCTGCCTCCTCTTCAATCTCAGCCTCGAGCACCACTCGCATGGCCGCTTCGAAACTGCCGGGCTGTGATTTCTGCATCTCCAATTGATCGTGCAGGTACGCCGCGGGCAGTGGTTCGTGCAGATCGCGCTCGTCGTAACGAGTCCCGTGCGAAACTTCCTTGCGCACCTTGTCCGCGATCTCGCCGAGATCGATGAAGTAGTCGGAAACGTCGATCAGCTTGGGCGCCGTGTTTGACCTGAAACCCGCGATCTCCACGCGACACCCCTTGTAAGCAACTGCATTCACAGCGTAGACAAAGTCTTCGTCGCCGGACACCAGCACCGCCGTGTCGTAACGCCCGGCGAGCGAAAGCATGTCAACCGCAATCTCGACGTCAAGATTAGCTTTTCTCGTACCGTCGTAAAAGGTCTTGAGCTCCTTCTGGATCACCCGAAAACCATTGCGACGCATCCAGAGAAGAAAACCCTGCTGGCGTTCGGCTCCGATGTCGACACCTGTGTAAAAGAAGGCCCGCAGCAGCCGTCCGTCTCCTAACAGGACACGTAGCAGTTTGTTGTAATCGATGTCGATGTTGTGAAAACGGGCTGCATGGAAAAGATTGTTACCATCAATAAAAACCGCCACTCTTCCGCGATGACCAAGCTGCCAGGAAATATTATTCGTAGGATCGAAATTGTGCATAAACTGACTCCGAAATACCCTTTTGTTCTTAGGCTTAGAATGCTGGTTTGCCGCTCACTGGTCAAGTAGGGACGCCGTATGGACCGATGATCAAGATGTTGCAATTATTTCATCAGATATTGCGTCCAGATAGACTCGCTTGATGGGGCCATTAGCGACCTCGAGCTCCCAGGCAAGCCGTATTTGCAGGCCGCTGGGCGGGTCTTTTGAGGGCTGGGCGTAAACTACCAACTGCTGTGCTGTAACAGTTGCATTTGCGGGCAACGACAAGGTTTGCTGTCGACCACTTGCATCCGTGACCGTGAGCGGCTGCGTTTTGACGTGATTGACGGCTTGCTCTGCGGTCAGCTTAGGCGTCAGACCGCTCATCGTTGCCTGAATCTGATCGGCGTTGGGAATGCAGTTGCTGGATAATCCGATTAGCTGACCGTTACCGCGAAAGCGAATCACAAGCGTTCCATAACCGCCCCGCAACGGATAGCGAAAAGGTCGTTGTTCGTAACGAGCAATTTTGACACCCGATGGTTCGTCGATCCGTTCCACCAGTGACAGTTGATTGGGGTCAGCGCCGATCAGTCGTTGCCATTCGACGATGAACCTACGCAACGACTCGCGCGTGTCGTCTTCGGTTGAATTTGGTGGTGAGCCAACCTTCGGGAGATATATCGGCGCCGGCAGGTTCGCAGGCAAGCTCTCGATCGTTGCCGTGTAGGGATGAAGGTTCGCTTCAGTCTTGCCGGGTAGACCGTATTGTTGCGACAACTGGTACCAGGCCACAGACGCCTCTTCGAGCCTGGTTCCAACGTCCGACAAGCCGACCGGATATTGCGGCGCGTTCGACGTTGGACCGTTGACGTCGGTCGGCTGAAAGGCTGCGCACGCGGCTGCGGTTACCAACGCCACCAGGGCCACCGTCAGTATCAAACCCCTTGTGATAAAAGAACGAGCACACATTCTCTTAGCCTCGGATTCTCGTCGTATAATCAAAATACTTGGAGGAGCTGTTGCCTAAAGATAACGAAAACATTCCCTTCCTTGGACCAATCGAACCATCTGAGCCACAGGGTTTCACGGCAGAACAAATGATTCGCTGCGAGGAGTGCTTGAGAGCAAATCCTCCGACAAGGGTAAGTTGTCTTTACTGTGTCGCTCCGTTGCCAATGACTGAAGCTGCGGCGCGACTCCTAAAGCCGGTCCTGCGTCCTCCCGAGAAGCATCAGTTGGGTTATAACAACATCCTCTTGCCGAACGAGCAAGCGACGCGGAACGAAGTGATTAGCGAAGCTGCGAAGCTGTTGAAACTGAGCCCGGAGAATATGCGGGAGCTAATGTCTCAAAGCGTACCGATGCCGGTGGCGCGGACGGCGAGTCGTGAAGAAGCGGAGCTGGTGTCTGCACGACTGCGAGATCTGGGTCTCGATTGTTTGACGTTGAGTGATGAGGATCTTGGTCTATCGTTGTCTGGCAATGATGTGAAGCGCGTGCGCTCGATGTCTTTTGACGATGATCACTTGACGGTATATCAGGCGGGCGCAGCGGAAGTGACGGAAGCTGCGTGGGCTGACATTGTCTTGATCGTGCCCGGGCGTCTGTTTGAAACGAGGCTGGAGGTGAAAGAGCGCAAGACGCGTAAGACTGAGAATGAGATTCTCGATACGAGTGAGTTCTTTAAAGACGAAACGGTGATTGATTTTTATATTGCAGGACATTCGTCAACGTGGCGTGTCGGTGCTACAGGATTCGACTTCTCGTGTCTCGGACGTGAGAAGGCCCTCGTGGCAAATGAGAATATTGGCAAGCTGCAACGTTTGATCGTTAGCAAAGCAGTGAATGCGCGGGTTGATGATTCGTATGCGCGGATGCGGAACCTTCTCGAACTCGCGTGGGGTACGCAACCTGAAACACAGTCGGGAGGTTGGCGACGCGAACGACCGGGCAAGCTCAGTGTCGGCGTTGCTACTGTCAGGAGTAACGAAAGCCAGTTCACTCGTTACTCGCGGCTTAGCTATTTCCTCAGCTTGAAAACAACAGATTAACAAGGCAGGAGGACTAATGAAGATCAGATTAGAACAAGTCAGGAAGAGGGGCTTGCCCCCGCTGTTGGAAGCCCTTTAAGAGCGGGGGCAAGCCCCTCTTCCTGACTTGTTCCTTTCTTCGTGGCTAATTATGTCGCAGAGATCGAATAGAGAGAATAGAGATTTGGTCTATGGGCCAAACGCGGTGCTGGAGGCGTTGCGGGCGGGGAAGAGACAGATTGAAACGATCACGATTCTGGAGAGTGCGCGTCCCGATCGTTTGAAAGCGCTGCTCGATCTCGCGCGTGAGAAGGGTGTGCCTGTTCATCGTGTGCCGCGTCTGGATCTGGATCGATCGCTTGGCGACGTGAGGCACCAGGGAGTCGTGGCTCGCATCGCCGCGGCTCGTTATGCCGACGCGGACGAATTGTTGGACCAGCTCGAAGGAAAAATCGGAACGGCAGATCCGCCGCTGGTCGTGGGATTAGACGGGATCGAAGATCCGCATAACATGGGTTCGATCTTACGTACCGCTGAGTGCGCCGGAGTTCATGGGGTTTTCATAGCCGAGCGACGCGCCGTGGGTTTGACCAGCGCCGTGGCCAAGGTCGCGGCCGGTGCGCTCGAATACGTGCCGGTGTCTAGAGTCACGAACCTCGTTAGATTGATAGAGCAGTTGAAAGAACGTAACATTTGGGTCGTCGGAGCAGCCGCGGAGGCAAAACAGTTGTACACGGACTGGGACTGGAAACTCCCGGCCGCGGTGTTTCTCGGCAGCGAAGGCCACGGTTTGCACCGGTTGGTTCGAGAACACTGCGACACCCTGGTGCGTATACCAGTCTCCGGAAGGTTGGAATCATTGAACGTGTCGGTGGCGGCAGGCGTGCTGTTGTACGAAGCGAAACGCCAGCGAGACACAAAGTGAAAGGCGAAAAGAATGTTCTGTCCTAAGTGCGCAACACAGAATCTCGACGGCGCCAGTTTTTGTCGCGGTTGCGGAGCGAATATCAGCCTTGTGTCTCAGGCTATGACGGGGCAAATAACGCCGCCGCAACAACCTGCTGAACAGGAAGTTGATGAGGGTGGCGCCTATTGCAGTCCCGGGCGGAGACGTGGCAGGAAACTTACGCTGGAGCACTCGTTCAAGAACATTTTCATGGGTGTTGCGTTTCTCCTCATCTCGTTCGCGCTCGCGCTCTCCAGGGTGGGAACGGGCTGGTGGTTCTGGATGTTGCTGCCGGGCTTTGTGCTCATGGGCACCGGCTTGGCGCAGTACATTCGTCTTAGAGAAAACATGAAGCAAGCCTCACTTGCTCCGCCGCCAATGCAACGGTCCTTTTCCGAGCCACCGCGACATCGTGAAGAACTCCGCCCACCGGTTGCGAGTGTTACTGAAGGGACCACTCGTCACCTCGGAGTAGAGGCGCCAACGCGGCACCTGGATGCAAGCGAACGCAGGTAACAAAACGACAACCCGAGTTTGCGTTCCGGTGTGCGAGAAGAGTCTCGATGCACTGCGGAGCGCTTGTGAACGAGCGGTCGAGTGGGCCGACGTTATAGAGCTTCGTCTGGATTGTCTCGACAGCACACCCGGGAACATCTCTGAACTGCTGCAAGGTCTCGGGCGTCCAGTGATTCTCACCTTTCGTCCGTCGGAAGAGGGCGGATACCGCAACTTAAGTCGCGAAGAACGAAAAGAGTTCTGGAAGACTGCTCCACGCGGTGAGTCGGTTTGGTGGGACGTCGAAGGCGATCTGGTCCAGGAGCTTTCACCTGATTGGTCACGCGTGATCGCTTCTCATCACGACTTCTCGGGAGTACCGAGTGATCTTCAACAGATCTATGAACGTCTCGCGAAAACGCCCGCTCACGTCTTGAAGATCGCCGTCCAGGCAAACGACATCGTCGATTGCATACCTGTATTTCAACTGCTCGATCGCGCGCGTCGCGAGGGCCGCGAAGTGATCGCCATCGCGATGGGCAACGCCGGAATCGCAACCCGCATACTTGGACCATCGCGAGGCGCATTCTTAACTTACGGTGCTCTGGAGGACAAAAACGCAACCGCGCCCGGTCAGGTCAACGCGCCCAAGCTACGCTCTCTTTACCACATCGATCAGATCGATAGCGAAACTACGATTTGCGGTTTGATTGGTTTCCCTGTGATGCACTCAGTCTCGCCGCACTTCCATAACACTGCATTTGCTGCGGCAGGAATCAATGGCGTTTACATTCCGTTTGAAGTCAAAGACGTCGATTCATTTTTCAAACGCATGGTCGATCCGCGGACGAGAGAGTTGAACTGGAACCTGCGAGGCTTGAGCGTCACTGCCCCGCACAAGCAGTCAGTGATGAAACATCTCGACTGGATCGAACCAAACGCAAAAGAGATCGGCGCTGTTAATACTGTAGTTCTAGAGAGCGATCGGTTGCTCGGCTACAACACCGACGCGGCCGGCTTGATCGAACCACTCTTACAGCGCTTTGGCTCGTTAGCCGATCGCGAAGTGGCGATCATCGGCGCAGGCGGCGCGGCGCGGGCTGCGATTTGGGCGTTGCAGCAACAAAAATCCCAAGTGACACTCTTCGCGCGCGATGTCGACAAGGCACAAAAGCTCGCCGAGTTGTTCAATATTTCGTGCGAGTTACTCTCCACCGCGACATTTGCGGGCTGCGATCTGGTGATCAATACCACGCCCCTGGGATCCGGCGAACATATTGACCAAACACCCGCCACCGTGGGACAACTAAACGGTGCTCGCTGCATCTACGATCTCATCTATAATCCGAGCGAGACGAAGCTTTTGCGTGAAGCCCGCCAGGCTGGTTGCGAGACGCTCGGTGGAATGGAAATGCTGGTGGCGCAGGCCAAACTCCAGTTTCAATTGTGGACTGGTAAGGAAGCCCGTCTGCATCACGATCAGTCCATTTGGTCACAAACTTCTCCTCAAAGATAATAGCGAGACGCTATACGGTCTGAATTGCTACGCCCGGAACCTCCCATGTCTCAGCGTGATTCGAGTCAAATGATGAGTGAACCTGCCAGCTACGATGACGATCAAACCATACTCTCAAGCCGAATAGTACGTTTCGGTTTGATCTGGGGAGTGTGGACGATCGTCACGCTCTTCTTCAGCACTCAAGCCTACTTTACGAACTGGGAGCCGACGAGGCGGATGCCTTACATGCAGGCTCTGCTTTCACAGGCATCGGCTTGCTATCTATGGGCGATTGCCACGCCGTTGGTCCTCTGGCTTGCGGGCCGCTACTGCATTGAACGTCACAACTGGGTGCGACGCTTGCTGCTTCATCTTCTCTTCAGTCTTGCGGTAGTCAGCGTTCTCCTGGTGGTTAATTATCCGATCTTCATGGTTCTCGTGAAGCGACCCGAGTACATTTCGTGGTATGGGCTCTTCCGCTTTTTCTACGTCAACCTCGATCGCTGGTTCCTCATCTACTGGCTAATCCTCTTGATTAGTCATGCGTTCAACTATTACAACAGTTATCGCAAGGGTGAGTTGAAGGCGTCGCAGCTTCGCACGCAGCTCGTCCAGTCGCAGTTGGAAGCTTTGAAAATGCAGGTTCATCCTCACTTTCTCTTCAACACGCTGCACTCGATTTCGGCGATGCTAAGCAAAGATACCGAGGGCGCGCGCAAGATGATCACGCGACTCGGAGATTTCCTCCGGTTGACGCTCGAAAACTCCGGCTCGATGGAGGTCACACTCAAACAGGAAATCGAGTTTCTGAACGGTTATCTCGAGATCGAGCGCATTCGCTTTCAGGATCGGCTCACGACCGACATTCGTGTCGATCCGGAGGTGCTCGACGTTCGTGTCCCCAATCTAATCCTCCAGCCCATCGTCGAGAATGCGATGAGACACGCTATCGGAAATTCAACCAGTGGGCGGGTTGAGATCGTGGCGGCGCCACGGAATGGCGTTGTTCGTATCGAGGTCAGGGACAACGGCCCGGGTATTCACGCCGAGCGCCTGCTCGACGCGCGCCGCGGGAAAGGAGTGGGTTTAGCCAACACCCAGGCCCGTTTGGAAGGACTTTACGGCGACGCCGCTAGCTTTGAACTCAGCAACAACCCTTCCGGCGGGCTCATCGTCATCCTTGAAATCCCTCGTGAGTCGGACGAATAGCCCGTTTTTTGAATTGAATTTCCATTTTTTCGTTCCATCCCAGGCACGAAACCTCGCATCCAAAAAAATCGTAACCTTTCGCAGGCACTGATTGGCGCAAAGTCCGTTACGCCACAAGTAATTCAACAGCGGTGTTCATTTACTGTGTGACTCACTTCACGCGCTTATTGCGTTATTCACGATCTGTTAGGAGGCAAAGTGACGAACGCAAGACGTATTCGTGCGTTGGTCGTCGACGATGAACCACTCGCTCGCGACATGATTCGCGAGATGCTCGAAGATGATTCGGAAGTCGAAATAGTCGGGGAATGTGCGAATGGTCGTGAAGCAGTGGATGCGATCAAGTCGTTAAAGCCCGACCTCGTCTTTCTGGATGTACAAATGCCCGAACTGGGCGGCTTCGAAGTGCTCGAATCGTTCGACCGGGATTCAACTCCTTACGTCATCTTTGTGACGGCGTACGATCAATATGCCGTGCGTGCCTTTGAGGTGCACGCCTTCGACTACCTGCTCAAGCCTTTCGATCACGAGCGGTTCGATGCAGCCTGGCAACGAGTCAAAGAGCAGATCAAACTGGATCAGAGCGGCGAACGAGACCGCCACATCCTCGCCCTGCTCGAAGAGTTGAAATCCGGCCCCCGGCATCTGGAGAGACTGGTGATCAAAAACGGCGGCCGCGTCTTTTTTCTCCACGTTGACGACGTTCACTGTATCGAGTCAGAAGGGAATTACGTGCGCGTCTACGACGGCCAGAAGGGTTACCTGCTGCGCGAGACGATCAGCAGTCTTGAAGAACAGCTCGACCCGCGGCAGTTTCGGCGCATTCATCGTTCGGCCATCGTGAAGATCGACAAAATCAAAGAGATGCAGCCGTGGTTTCACGGCGAGTACCGCATCATTATGGAGAACGGCAAGCAACTCACCCTCAGCCGCAACTACCGCAGCAACTTCCAGGGCGCCGTCGGCAACAGCATTTAGCCACAAAAGGGCACAAAAGGCTCAAAAGTAAAAATCATCATTTGGACTGAAGGATTCAGCCATTTCAGTAAATCTTTTTTGTGCTTATGTGCCTTATTGTGGCTGAAATGCCGTTCTATCCCAAATTTGCGCCGTTCCGTCACAGAGCAAATCCACTCTTTTCCAGAGTTTGAGATGATTTACATCGAAGCCGCACCCCCACGACTCCCCGGATGGACAGCGGCGAAGTTTCAAGGCCGCATCTCTGGAGGAGAGTCATGTCGAGCGAATCGATTTTGGGATTGGAAACAAATGGATCCGACTCAGCCGCACCAACTGCTAACGATAAAACCGTTGACGCGCGGCTAAACACCCTGCGCGAAACGGTGCTACAGCTCCTGGACGAAGTTGAATCTTTAGCGATCTCGAAGCCCGTGGATATCAAGCGCGGCGCACGTTTTTCCGACGAAGTAAGGCAGTTTGAAGTTAGCCTGATCCGCACCGCCCTGGGACGCACCTCGGGCAGCCAAACGCGTGCCGCCAAGTTGCTGGGTTTGAAGCCCACCACTCTCAACGCGAAGATTAAGCGATACGGGATCATGGCGTAAGTCACGTCTGGCGATTGTTCGCTGCTATACTGACGTGCAGTGGACGATCGGTACAGCAGACAGATTCTCTTTAGTGGAATTGGCGATGAAGGACAGCGGCGATTGCTCGCCGCGCGCATCCTGGTTGTTGGGTGCGGGGCGTTAGGTTCGGCCCACGCTGAATCGTTGGCGCGTGCGGGTGTGGGCCACCTGCGCATTGTCGATCGCGATTTTGTTGAGCCTTCGAACCTCCAGCGGCAGACGATGTTCAC